>CALLJA010000183.1 GCA_938008865.1 uncultured Anaerolineales bacterium | reverse complement strand
GCCCTGAAGAGCGGCGAGGTCGTCCGCGCGGTGACGGCCATCCGCCAACAGCGGCTGGTCACGATCGAGGGGCGGGGCATGCTCGGGGTCCCAGGTGTGGCGGCGCGGACTTTCGGCGCGGTGGCCTCCACGGGCACCAGCGTCCCGCTCATCACGCAGGCTTCATCCGAACAATCCATCTGCTTCGCCATCCCCCACAGCGCGGGCGAAGAGACCGTCCGCGCGCTGGAGCAGGTTTTCGCCGAGGAACTGGAAGATGGCGACATCGACCGCGTGTGGATGACCGATGAGGTCGCCATCCTGACCGTGGTCGGGGCGGGCATGCGGCATACGCCTGGCGTCTCAGGCCACGTCTTCAGTCAGTTGGGCGCGCACAGCGTCAACGTGCTGGCCATCGCGCAGGGTTCGTCCGAGGTCTCGATCAGCATCGTGATCGACTCAGCCGACACCGAACGCGCCGTAAAGGCGCTGCACGAAATGATCGCCAAGTAGCATCCGTCATTGCGAGGGCGATGTTCTTTCGCCCGAAGCAATCTCCTGTTGTTATGAGATTGCTTCGTCGGTCTACGGCCTCCTCGCAATGACGACAACCATTCCAAAGGAGAACCCATCATGTCCCAACCCATCATCCCCGTGGCTGTGCTCGGCGCGACAGGCAGTGTCGGCCAGCGTTTCATTTCCCTGCTCGACAATCATCCGTGGTTCAAGGTCGTGGCCCTGGCCGCTTCGGACCGTTCCGAGGGCAAGAAATACGCCGAGGCCTGCCGCTGGATTTTGAACGACCCGCTGCCCGATTGGGCGCGCGAGATGAAGCTCGTCCCCTGCCTGCCCAATTCGGTGGGCGACGCGCGCATCGTCTTCTCGGCCCTGCCCGCCGACCAGGCCCAAGACCTGGAGCCGCAGTTCGCGCAGGCGGGTATGGTGGTCTGCTCGAACGCTTCGTCGTACCGCACCGCCGAGGACGTGCCGCTGCTGCTGCCCGAGGTCAATGCCGACCATATCGCGCTGGTCAAGCAACAGCGCATCCAGCGCGGCTGGAGCGGCGCCATCCTGACCAACCCCAACTGCACCAGCACAGGCCTGACCGTGGCGCTCAAGGCCATTCAAGACAAGTTCGGGTTGAAGCGCGCCTTCGTCGTTTCGCTGCAGGCGCTCTCGGGCGCAGGCTATCCTGGCATCCCCTCGCTCGACATCATCGATAACGTCATCCCGTTCATCGGCGGCGAAGAGGACAAGGTCGAGTGGGAGCCGCGCAAGATGCTGGGAACGCTCACTCCGCAAGGCGTGCAACTGGCCGAGGTCAAGTTCTCGGCCCACACCAACCGCGTGGCCGTGGCGGATGGTCACACCGTGTGCGCCAGCGTGGAACTGGACTCGCCCGCCGCGCCCGAGGAGGTCATCGCCGCCCTGAGCGCCTACCGCTCTCACCCGCTCGCCGCGGGACTCCCGTCCGCGCCTGACCCCGTGATCCTGGTCCGCTCCGAACGCGATAGGCCCCAGCCGCGCCTCGACCGCCTGACAGGCAAAGGCATGTCCACCGTGGTGGGACGCGTCCGCCCCGACCCGCTGCTG
>CALLJA010000182.1 GCA_938008865.1 uncultured Anaerolineales bacterium | reverse complement strand
AAGGAAAAGCGATGGAGAAGATCCTGCGGTCATCCCGCGCCTGAGTTTCTCCTACGAAGGAGCCCCATGAACAAATCCGAACTGGTAAATTGGTTACAGGAAGAACATCGACAATGGGAAATCTTGCTCGAACAGGTGGACCCAAGTCGCATGGACCAACCAGGCGTCAACAGCCGATGGTCCTTCAATGACTTGCTTGCGCATCTGGTCCCCGATAACCTCAGGCTGGTTGCCGACCTCCAGGCCATCCAACGCCACGAGTCAGCACCGCCGCCGCCCTGGCCAGCGCACTTGCAAACCGACGATGAGATCAATGCGTGGATCTACGAGATGAATCACGGACGTCCAGTCCAGCAGATTCTGGATGAATCGCGGCAAGCTTTTCAACAACTCTTCGCGCTGGTGCAGGAATTGCCCGAAGACGTCGAAATTGATACGATCCATCAAGGGACGCGCGCCTATCACTTTATCCAGTTAGGGGATCGACGCATCCAGCCTGGCTATTTCTTCGACCATTTCCATGATGACCATGAACAGGATGTGCGCGCCTGGCTGGCGCGGATGGAAGAGCAATAGGCGCTGACCGTTAAAGCAGGGTCTGGGGGAAGATAAGCAAAAATTTGTGAGCCTTCTGTAATTCGATCTGCCCATCCCAAACCAGCCGCGTGGTGGTATAACGCAGGCAGTCATCCCGACGAAACCCATTCATTACACCCCTGGGAAGGAAAATCCATATGTCCATCGTCGCCATTTGTCCCGCCTGCCAGACCGAAAACCCAGGCAGCTTGTTGTTGTGCCAGAAATGCCAGGCCAGCCTGATTGGCGTGCCGCGCCAGGAAAGCGCCAGCAGCCCCGAGGCGGATGCGCCATCCTTGCCGCAGCAGCCCCCCGTCAGCGAGGTTCCGCCCATCCCCACAGCGGACGAAATTTCGGCGGCGCAGGTCTTCCATACCCACGATGCCATGCTCAAGCAGATCCGCTCGTGGGCGATGTGGTCGCTCGGGCTGGGCGCGGTTCACCTGTTCACCTCGGGATTCCTAAGCGCGCCGTGGGGCATTCTGTTGATCCTGGTCGGCCTGGCCTCCTTCTTCTTCCAGTCGTCGTCCATGTTCGTTATTTACGCTGCCACGCTCTCCTGGGCCGCGCTCTCGAACCTGACCAGTTTCCAGATCGGCTGGGCGGCCTTTGCGCTGTACCAGTTCTATCTCGTATACCAGATCATCAAGCAATACCGCTTCTTCAGCGTCACCGAACAGGAATATCACCGCATCGTCACAAGCGCCCCCAGCAAGACCAAACACGCCCCGCGCTTCTTCCCGTGGTTCGCGTCCCTGTTCGGCTGCTCCTCGATCCTCGGTTTTGCGCTGGTGATCGGGGCCGTGATCGTGATGGTCATCGGCTCAGGCAACAGCGCCGAGATCCCCGATTACTTCGGCTTTTTGGAAGGCCTGACCGTGAACTTCGGCATCCTGGGCGTCGCGCTCGGGCTGGCCTCGCTGCTCTCGAAGTACAACCGCAAGGCCCTGGCCATCCTCGGGCTGGCGGGCGGCGCATTGACGGTCGTACTGGAACTGGTGCTATCCAACCTCCCCTAGAAGACCCACCGCCGAGCCGCCCATGAACCTGACCAGCCTCAACTGCCCAAATTGCGGAAATCCCCTGCCGCAGAACGCCATCTCGCGCCAGCCGTTCAAGTGCCAGGCCTGCGGGTCCCTGCTCATCATGACCCCCGTCGAGGAGCGGGACCAGGCCAACGTCTGCGGCCAGTGCGGGACGGTCAACAGCCCTTTCCAGCGCTACTGTACCCAGTGCGGCGAAAAGTTAACGGTGGACTGTCCCATCTGTTACCGCACCAACCCCGTCGGCGCGGAGTATTGCCAGAACTGCGGCGTCGACATCCAGGAGGAGATTCTGCGGCGCGAGGCCTGGCACGGCCTGAAAAA
>CALLJA010000181.1 GCA_938008865.1 uncultured Anaerolineales bacterium | reverse complement strand
ACCAAACACCTGCCCGAGTGGGATTTGCAGATCAGCCAGCCCGTGGCCGCCGCCCTGCTGACGGGCATCATCACCGACACGCTCGGCTTCCGCACCTCCAACACCACCCCCGAATCCATGCGCCAGGCAGCCACCTTGATGGAGACCGGCGTAGATATGCCTGAGATCTACATGCGCGCGCTGGTGCGCCGATCCTTCCCCTCCGCCCGCTACTGGGGCGCGGGACTCTCCAGCCTGGAGAGTCGGGACGGCATCGTATGGGGCACGCTCACCGTGGCAGACCGCAAGAAAGCGGGCTATGGCGGCAACGACGACGCAGACCTGATCAACATCATCTCCGCCATCGATGGGAACAAGGTGGGTATGATCTTCGTCGAACAAACGGACAACCACGTCAAGATCTCGTGGCGCGCGCTCGAGCCTGGCATTGACGTTTCACCGATCGCAAAACACTTTGGAGGCGGGGGGCATGCCGCCGCCGCAGGAGCAGACATTCCAGGGGCACTCAGCGAAATCCAGCCGTTAGTCCTACAGACCACCAAAGAAATGCTTCGGCTCTAATATAATATTTAGACAAACGTGTCATAATTGAAGAACATACAGTAAGGAGGACTGCAATATGAACAGTCAGGATGTCAAGAACGCCATCTCAGGCGTTCTGGTTGTAGACAAGCCCGTGGGCATGACCTCGCATGATGTGGTGCAGGTCATCCGCAACGGGACAGGTCTGAGACGCGCGGGCCATACGGGCACGTTGGATCCGCGCGCTTCGGGCGTTTTGGTGATTCTAGTCGGCCCCGCCGTCCGCTTGAGCGAGTATGTATCCGCCTCCGACAAGCGTTACCAGGCTATCATCCGCCTGGGTTCCACCACCGACACTTTCGACGCCGAAGGGAAGTTCACACGCAGCAATCAGCCCGTAGATGTGACGGAAGCGCAGTTCGAAGAAGTGCTCAAGTCCTTCATCGGCGAGATCGAGCAGACCCCGCCGCCCTATTCCGCCGTCAAGGTGCAGGGACGCAAGGCCTACGAGATGGCCCGCCAGGGCGAGGAAGTGGACCTGGCCCCGCGCAAGATCCAGGTGCATCACCTCGAAGTGCTCGAATGGGCCCCGCCCGAAGTAGTGGTGGATGTGCATTGTTCCTCGGGCACCTACGTGCGCTCGCTGGCCAACGACCTGGGCGAGAAACTCGGCTGCGGCGCGTACCTTGTGGGCCTGCGCCGCACCAAGAGCGGACGCTTCAGCCTGCGCGACGCCACCCCGCTGCGCAAACTCCAGGAAGCCTTCACCGCGGGCAACTGGTACCAATTCCTGATCCCCGCCGCCGAAGCGCTCGGCGACTGGCCCGCCGTGGAACTCAGCCCCGACGAAGTGGAAGCCGTGCGCCACGGGCACCGCGTCAAGGTCAAGGAAGGCAACACCGAGGCCAAGGTGCGCGGCGTCAGCACGCAAGGTGAACTGGTGGCGCTGATGGAGATCGCCACCGCGGAAGACGGTTCTTCCGAATGGCAACCCAGGAAAGTATTCTTCACCTCCGAGTAAAATAACACAGCCGCCCAAAAGGCGGCTGAGTTTTATTTATGCCGCATTATCGTTCCCTCACCGAAGCCTCCCTCCA
>CALLJA010000180.1 GCA_938008865.1 uncultured Anaerolineales bacterium | reverse complement strand
GGTTGCCTGTGGGTTCGTCCGCCAGCAGGATGGCGGGCTCCGTGACCAGCGCGCGGGCGATGGCCACGCGCTGCTGTTCTCCGCCCGAGAGTTGGTCGGGCTTGTGGTGACGTCGATCCTGCAGTCCGACCAGTTCGAGCAGGCGGGCGAGGCGCTCCTTGTATTTGCGCGGGTCCTTGCCGTCGATGATGACGGGCAGGAGGATGTTCTCCTCTGCCGACAGGGTGGGGAGCAGGTTGAAGAATTGGAAGACGAAGCCCACGTTGTGACGGCGCACCAGGGTGGCTTTATGCTCGGATAGGCGCGCCAGGTTCTGGTCGGCCAGGGTGATGCCGCCGCTGCTGGGCGAATCGAGCCCGCCAGAAGATGCAGCAGCGTGGATTTTCCGCTGCCCGAGGGCCCCATGATGGCGACGAACTCTCCCTTCTCGACCTGAAAGTTGACCCCGTCCAGCGCGTTGACGCGATGCCCGCCCATCTTGTATTCCTTGCGCAGATCCCTGGCTTCCAGAACAGGCATGGTTTCTCCTTACGATGCAGAATGGATCAGCACTTCCCCTGTATGGCCGTTGACGGTCACCAGGGTGCGGTCAGGCAGGCGGGTGGCGCCTTCCGCCGAGACCACGGCAGGGATATTGTATTCGCGGGCCACGATGGAACTATGCGAGAGCAGCCCGCCCGACTCGGCTACGACGGCGCCTGCCCGCGCGAAGAGCGGAGTCCAGCCCACGTCCGAATACGGGATGACGAGCACGTCCCCTGCCTGGACCTTGGCAAAATCCTGAATGCCCCGCACGACCGCCACCCGACCTGTGTAGTGTCCGAGCGAGGTTGGGATGCCGATCAGTTTTTCCGCGGTGGCGGCAGCGACGGGCGGCGGGTCGTCTCCGTAGATGACAGGGGGCAGGGGGACATCACGATAGGCTCCGATGCCCACGCGATGTTCGGCGACAATGACGCGCAGATCGGTTGCGAGGTTCGGCTGGGTCAGGGAGGCGTGGGCTTCGGCGTCGGTCAGGTAGAAGACGTCAGTCGGGTCATCGACCCGTCCGCGTTGGACGAGCCGCCTGCCGAGTTCGAGGTAATAGTAACGGAACAGTCCATACCCGTGGGTGTAGATGAAACTGACCCTCTCCCGCATCAGGTGGAAATCGCGGGCGCGCTGGTGAAGTTCGCGCAGCAGCCAGCGCCGTGGTCCGCGCACGGGTAACTCCTCGAAGCGGACCCGCTGTGCATGCTCTTTGGGCGCGGGGACGAAGTCTGCGATCAGGCCGAGGATCAGCTCGGGACTTTCACGCCAGGGCGTGGCGGAGAAGTCGTTGCCATTGTCGCTCAGGTGGCCGAACTGCTCGAGGAAGTGGCTCACCCTTTCTTGAAATTTGGGAATGCCTTCGAGGCGCAGAAAGTCCTCGTAGCTCGCACCTGCCAAAATGCGGTCGCGCACATTCCCATCCAGCCGCAGGAATTCCTGGTGCAGTTGATGCAGGTGCGCCTTGGGGTCGTACTCATCGAGCCCCTCGGCCTTCTCCATCAGGTCAAAATTGGAAAAGTCCACGCCGAGGCGACCCAACTGCAATTTGAGGAAGCGGTTGTACATGCCCATCAGGATCGGGCCGACGATGTTGAAGTAGGCGGTGTCCTGCACAGCCTGATACAGGCGGTCGATCTCGGCTAGCAGACGGGCATCGTCCAGGGTACTGCACTGCGCAGGCTGGAAGGACTTGAACCGCTGTTCCAGTTCAGGCAAGGCTTTTTTCATCCTGCCGAGGAACCACCACTTGTCCACGACGAAGGCCAGCATGTTCGGCAGGCGCAGCAGCGTGCGGAGGGTCGGCTTTATGCGCGGCTTGTCCGCGTCGGGCGGGGCGAGGTTCATCATGGTCTCGACCGAATCGGCGGGCAGCCCCACTTCTTCGAACAGACGTCCCAGGGTGCCCATGTTGAAATACACCCGATAATAAAAGGAACGCGCCAGTTCCTGCGGGGTGACGCTGGTCCTGCCAATCATCTCGTTCATGAAGCGCACCCACATGGTGCAGACCAGCGGGATGTTGACCGACGCGATCAGCGGCTTAATGATCCCAGGCAGCATCTCTTTCGAGATGTGATTCGAATACACGTTGCGATGGTTGAGCGTGGTGATCTCGCGGACTTGCAGCCAGTACAGGGAGTGCCCGTCGTAGGCCCACTCCAGGTCCACATGGGATTTAAGTCGGCGGGAGATCGTGCGGGTCCCGTCCACCACCTGCTTGACCACCTCGAGGGGAATCTCCGCGACTTCCGCGCGGACGGTCCATCCGCCCCATTTGTTGATCCAGCGGCGGGGCGTGACTCCCGCCTGGACGAGGGCATCGCCCAGCCCGGGCACGGCCTCGACCACGACCTCGTCCGCGCCTGTGACGGGGTTGCGGCTCAACGCCACGCCCGAAGCCAGCGGCTGGACCATCTCCTGAACGATCACCGCCATCCGCAATCCCTGCTCGGGCAGGCTGCTTTTGACGAGGTAGGATTTTACGGCCGCAGATTGCGCTGTGGCCCAGATGGACCAGATCGCCCCAAAGACATCGTCCACTCCGCGCACATTCAACACCGACTTGAACTGGCCCGCAAAGGAGCGTTCGAGGCTGTCCTCGATATTGGCGGAGGAGCGCACCGCGTAGCGGCGGTCGGGGGAGAGCGCGCGGCTGAGTTCGGCGCGCAGGTCGTCCACCAACTGGACGTCGTTGAGCAGATACCGCTGATAGGCGTCCCATTTGACCACAAAGGTCTTTGGGATGAGGAAGTTCTCTTCAGCCAGCCGCCGCAGGTTACGGGCTTTGTTCCCCACGGTTTCAGGTGTGCCGTGCGCGGTGAGGGAAACCAGGTGGCCCATGGCTTATCCCTTTTCTTTCATGAACCCCATCATGTGCGCCATCTTCAGCATCCCTCGTCCCATGGGGAAGGACTCCATGGTCTGTCCCATTTCGATCTTGCCCTGTTTGCGGCTCTCGAGGTATCGTTTAAGTTCAGGGACCAGCGCCAGGAAGAAGGCCAGGTTGAGCGACAGCGCATACAGCGCCATGACGGGGTTTCCCGTGCGGATCCACAGCTAGGGTATCATCAGCCAGGTCCAGCCTGTGTAAGCCACGACCAGATCGCGGATAAGCCCGAAACCGATCAACATCCCGACCGCATTACATACCAGGGTCCCTACCCAGTCCACGGCAAGCAATCCGCCCAGGGTGGTGGCCATGCCTGAGCCGCCCTTGAAGCGGTAATAGACAGGCCAGTTGTGCCCGATAACCGTAAAGACGCTGGCGATCAGGTAATAGTACTCCGTGGGATACAGGAGTTTGAAAGCCAGCGTAGGTGCGAAGCCTTTGAGGATATCCAGCAGGCCGATCAGGCAGCCGACTTTTGCTCCAAAGCGGACGGAGGCGGTGGTCGCACCGATGGTAAGCAGGCGATCCCCCTGTGTTCCATCGGCGTTTTGAAGGCGGGTTTGTTCCAGGTCAACCTTGGGGTCGAGCAGGCGGGATATCACCCGCGAAAAAGAAATGGCCCCCACGAGATAACTAACAACGGTGCTAAGCAGGGTAAGAGAAATCTCCATATCGGTTCTCCCAACGATGCTGCAGTTTGTGTACAGGAAAAAATAATAAAGTTGCCATCATTGTTCCTTTTTTGGGCATGCGAGGTCAAGTGACAATCGGCCCCATCGCATGTGACTATTTGTTAAGGTTTCATCTGTGCCCTGTGCAAATCCTTTTCATTTGTTCGATCGAGGCCTTTGCTGGTCGAATTATCGGTACAAAACCTATGCAGGCATTCAATCGCCTTGTTAAGAAAGCGAGCCTGCCTGAGACAGACTCGCTTTCTTGTTTCGCTATTTTCCTCGCCCCCATAACCCGTAGCCTTCATTTCGCCGCTGTTCTCGGCGCTCGTGCTGTTCGTGGATCTCCTCCACGTGGCCGATCTTCTCCTCGATAGCGGCTTCCAGCCACAGGCGGCCCTTCTCGGCGGTGGCGTGGCTGCCTGCGCCGTAAGCGCCCGTCTTCGAGTCATCGTCCCAGGGCGGATTGGCCACCAGCGCGCCGCCCTCGATCCAGTCCATGTAATAGGACGGGGTGCTCACAAAGTCGGTCTCGTCCACCGCGCGTTCCATGTGGCACAGGTCGGGGCGCAGGTGCAGCATGAACGAGGTCTCCAACTCGCAGGCGTGGCCCATCCCGCCGATGGGTGAGGTGCGATACTTCTCGATGGCCGCCGCGCCGATTGTCCCAGCCGTGTGCAGGAAAGCCGTGGCGCAAAAGATGCGGCGATGACGTTCGCCCGCGTACTTGACGATATTGACCAGGAAGGACATGTTGCCGCCGTGCCCGCTCATGAAATAGAAGCGGTCGAAGCCGCGCGCGACCAGTACATCGACCACCGCAAGCCAGAAGTCTTCGAAGGCCCGTCCGCCCGCGTTGAGCGTCGCCGCGAACGAAGAGCGATGCGTGCTGACCCCATACGGCATGACAGGTAAAGCCGCGCTGCGTGTAGCCACTTGAGACACCACTCCCTGAGCGATGGAGTCAATAATGATGGTGTCCACCGAGAGGGGCAGGTGATAGCCGTGCTGCTCGGTGTGTCCGATGGGAATCAGGATCACTTTTCCGCGCGCGGA
>CALLJA010000179.1 GCA_938008865.1 uncultured Anaerolineales bacterium | reverse complement strand
CGCTTGTTGGCGATGACCAGCAGCCCGCCGCATTTCGGGCAGGGACGGACCAGCGGCTTCTTCCACGAGGTGAAATCGCAGTTGGGATAATTCAGGCAGCCGTAGAAGACGCGGCCCTTGCGGGTCTTGCGCTCCACCAGGTCGCCGCCGTCCTTCGGGCAGGAGACGCCGATCTTCTCCAGCCACGGCTCGGTGTACCGGCAGGTGGGGAATCCGCTGCACGAGATGAATTTGCCGTAGCGCCCGTAGCGGATGACCAGGTCCCGCCCGCACTCGGGACAGGCGCGGCCAATCGGCTCGGGTCCCGATTTGACGACGGGCATATCGGCCTGGGCCTTCTGCACGTCGGCAGCGAAGGGCGTGTAGAACTCCTGCATGACCTCCGCCCAATGAGCCTGGCCCTCGGCAATCTTATCGAGGTCCTCCTCCATGCGGGCAGTGAAGGACAGGTCCACCACGTCGGAGAAGTACTGGATCATCAGGTCATTGACCAGCATGCCCGTTTCGGTGGGAACCAGACGCTTTTCGATGCGTTCGACGTATCCGCGCGCCTGGATGGTCGAGAGCGTAGGCGCATACGTGGACGGGCGTCCGATGCCGTTCTCTTCGAGCGCGGCCACCAGCGAGGCCTCGCTAAAGCGCGGCGGCGGCTGGGTGAAATGCTGCTCGGGAATCAGGCGGACCAATTCCTGCTTCTGGCCTTCGGCCACATCTGCAGGAATGCGGACATTCTCTTCCTCATCTTCGACTTTGACGTCTTCGTTCTTGGCTTCTTCGTACACGACCAGGAAGCCAGGGAATTTGACCGCCGAGCCCGACGCGCGCAGCAAATACTCATGCACAGAAGTCTTGCCCGTCACTTCGACCTGCAGGGTGTCGTACACGGCGGCTTCCATTTGCGAGGCCACGAAACGCTGCCAGATCAGGTTATAGAGCTTATACATGGCGGGTTCGAGGAAGGCCTTGACCATCTCAGGAGCGCGCATGGCCGAGGTCGGGCGGATGGCCTCGTGAGCCTCCTGCGCGCCTGCCGACTTGGTCTTGTAGACGGGCGGTTCGGGCGGCAGATAATCGCTGCCGTACTTGCCCGTCACATATTCACGCGCCTCGTTCTGGGCCAGCGTCGAAACGTTGGTCGAGTCGGTACGCATGTAGGTGATGAGGCCCGTCGTGCCGCCATTGCCCACGTCCTGGCCTTCGTACAGACCCTGAGCCAGCGCCATCGTCCGCTTGGCGGTGAAGCCCAGTTTGCGCGAGGCCTCCTGCTGCAACGTGGATGTGGTGAACGGCGCAGACGGTCTGCGGCGGCGCTCTCCGCGCTTGACCTTGGTGATGGCGTAGGCCGCCGTTTCCATGTCCATGAGGAAAGGCTTGACCATCTCCTCGTTAGACAATTCAGGGTCCTTGTCGTCGATCTTGACCAGTTTGGCCAGGAAGGACTGCTTCAGGCCTTCGGGCTTGAACTCCGCATGGATGGACCAATATTCTACAGGCACGAACACATCAATCTCGCGCTCGCGCTCGACGATCAGGCGCAGCGCCACCGATTGGACACGCCCCGCCGACAGGCGGCTGCGCACCTTCTCCCATAGGATCGGGCTGATGCTGTACCCCACCAAGCGGTCCAGCACGCGGCGGGCCTGCTGGGCGTTGACCAGGTTCATGTCGATCTCGCGCGGGTGCGCAAACGCCTCGTTGATGGCGGGCTCGGTGATCTCGTGAAAGACCACGCGTTTGGTGCGCTCAGGCTCGATCTCGGCGGCTTCCATCAGATGCCAGGAGATCGATTCGCCTTCGCGGTCGGGGTCGGTCGCCAGATAGACCTCGGCGGCGGACTTGGCCAGTTTCTTGATCTCTTTGACGACTTCCTTCTTTTCGTTCGGGACGCGATACTTCGGCTGGAAATTATTGTCCACGTCCACGGAAAGCTGCGACTTCAATAGGTCACGCACGTGCCCCACCGAGGCGCGCACCGTGTAGCCCCTGCCCAGGAAACGTCCGACCGTCCTGGCCTTGGCAGGCGACTCGACAATGACCAGCTTGCCCTCGCGCGGTTTTTCCACCTTCGCGGGTGGAATCAGGCCTGCGTGGGCATCGGTTCGACCCATGCGGAACAACTTGGTCCCGCACTCGGGGCAAACACCGACGGTCACAGGCGAACCCTTGGCGTTAAACGACGCAACAGGGTCTTTCATCTCCCGCTTGGTCTTGCACTTCATGCAGTAAGCTTCCAAAACTCAAACCTCCAGGGAACCAGGGCGCGCGTTCCCTTCTTTACAGATATTGATTCAGGTCGTTCTTTTTCAACGTATCCACCACCGAGCGGACTTTCTGAGAGTGGTCCTTGTGGCAAACCAACAGGACATCGCCGCTGTCAACGATGATAACGTCATGCAGGCCAATGGTCACAACCAGGCGTTCGCTACGGTTGCCATAGACCAGTGAGTTACGCGTGTCCTCGGCAATGTGCTGTCCTGCAAAGACAATATTGCCGTCCTTGTCGGGCAACAGTACGTCGAAGAGCGAATCCCACGAACCCACATCGCTCCATTCCAGGCCACCTGCGGGCAGCACAGCCACCTTCGCAGCGTGTTCCATGATGCCGTAGTCGATGGTCTCGTTCTTCAACCCAGGCCACACCTCGCGAACTACCCCATCTCGCTTGGGCGTCTGCCAGGCGGATTCGATCTGACACAGCGTCCTATACAAGTCAGGCATCAGGCGTTCGATCTCGGCCAGGATGGCGCCTGCCTTCCAGACGAACATACCCGAGTTCCACGAGTGATCGCCTGTGCTAAGCATGATGCGCGCCTGTTCCTCGGTTGGTTTCTCCCGAAACCGTGAGACGTGATACACGGGGTAGACCACACGCTCGGGGATCGGGTCACCGCGCTGAATGTAGCCATAGCCAGTGCCAGGATAAGTAGGCGTGATCCCCAGGGTGACAAGATAATCCTTCTCGGCCACATCCACCGCCACGCGGATCAGCAGGTGGAAGAGGTCGCGGTTGCGAATGAAATGATCGGCAGGCAGCACGGCCATCACCGCCTCGGGGTCGCGCTGGCGTAGAGCGACAGCCGCCAATCCTACCACCGAAGCGGTACCGCGTGGAAGGGGTTCCATAAGGAAGTTTTCGGCAGGCAGGTCGGGAGCCTGCTCCTGCAAACTGTGAGCCTGGTCCGCCACCGTCACTACCAGGATGCGCTCAGGGGGCAATAGACCCATCAAACGGTCTACAGTGGTTTGGAATAACGTGCGATGCTCCTCCAGCAGAGGGAGCATCTGTTTGGGACGGTCGCGCCGCGAGACGGGCCACAGGCGGGTCCCGCCGCCGCCCGCCATGATCACCGCATAGGTGTGATCGAGGATGTCGGTCATATAAGGTAATCTCCATTGGCTTCACGGATCGAGACATAGTGCATCCCGCCAACCTGGCGCACCATACCCTTCAATTCCATCAAGGTAAGTGTAGCGGAGACTTTCTCAATTGGCAAGCCAGTCTGATTTCCCAGTTCATCCACGTGGATGGGCTGTTCGCCCAGCGCGGCCAGAAGTTTCGCCTCGACCTCGTCGCTGGGCAGGATCTTGCGGGCGGCCTTGTGCTCGCCCATGCGCGTCAGGTTCAAGGCCTGCATCAGGTCGCTGGCGGTCAACAACAGCTGCGCGCCGTTCTGGATGAGTTTGTTGGTTCCCTTGCTCTGCGGAGCCAGGATGCTGCCAGGCACGGCAAAGACCTCACGCCCCTGCTCGGCAGCAAACTCGGCCGTGATGAGCGCCCCGCTGGTCTCGCCCGCCTCGATCACCACCACCGCCAGCGACAGCCCCGAGATGATGCGGTTGCGCGGCGGGAAGTTCGAGGCGTC
>CALLJA010000178.1 GCA_938008865.1 uncultured Anaerolineales bacterium | reverse complement strand
CTGCAGCCCGCCTCCGACTTTCCCCTGGCCGACCTGGCCGACCTGTTGACGCGCAGTTTCGAAGGTTATTTCGTCCCGATTCACATGGACGTCAGCGCCTTGTTGGGGATGATCCGCCGTGATTCGGTCGATCTGACCTGCAGCCGCGTCCTGCTGGCGAACGGTGAACCCGCCGCCCTGGCGTTGATCGCCCGCCGCGGGTCGGCCAGCCGATTGGCGGCGATGGGCGTGGTCCCTGTTTGGCGGGGCAGGCGCGCGGGGTC
The DNA here is from genome assembly GCA_938008865.1 of uncultured Anaerolineales bacterium. GTDB lineage: Bacteria > Chloroflexota > Anaerolineae > Anaerolineales > Villigracilaceae > JACPVF01. The sequence continues at coordinate 4,611 of CALLJA010000178.1, read as the reverse complement.
CTATGTGGTGGAGCAGTTGATCGAGGAAGCCCGTCAGCGCGGAGAACGGACCCTGTACCTGGAGGTCATCGACAGGAACGAGGCCGCCATCCGCCTGTACGAGAAGTATGGTTTCCACAAAATGCGCAAACTGTTTGGCTTTGTGGCTTCCGCGCCTGCGGGCCAGCCTGCTGCGTTGACCGAGGTGGAGATTCCCGAGGTGGCCGACCTGGTCGTCCATCATGGATATGTCGAACTGCCCTGGCAACTGGCAGGCGAGACCCTGTCCCTGTTTGCCACGCCCTCACGAGCCTTCCGTCTCGACTCGGCCTACGCCGTCACCTCGACCCTGAGTGGCGGACACGCCTCGCTCTGGTCGGCGCTGACGGAACCGTCCGCGCGCGGGCAGGGACAGGCGCGGCGCCTGTTGCGCGCTCTGTTCGCGGCCTATCCTAACAAGACCTGGCACGCTTCCGCGCTCTTCCCCGAGGAGATGGGCGGCTTCTTCGAAAAAGTGGGATTTGTAAAAGAAGACCTGGGGCAGTTTCAGATGAAGCTGGAATTGTAAAGAAAACATCCGAAGTCACGTGACTTCGGATGTTTTTGTCAGGCAGTTTCGAGGTTTTGACCTGCGTTCTTCATCAGCCAGACGTAGCCATCTTCCAGACCAGGCTGCACCGGCTGGGCGGCCGTGTATCCGTTGATACTGAGACCGACGAGACGATACTGCGTCCCTTCGGCCAGGTGCAGCATGGAGACGACGGTCAGGTCATGGTTAGGCTTCTCCAGACCTGACATGGTTAGAGTCCATACATGCCCTTCAGCGGCCTTCAAGATTTCGGCGGGGCTGCCGCGGAAGAGGATGCGTCCCTTGGCGAGCACGGCCAGGTCGCGGCAGGTCTGACCGATGTCTTCCACGATGTGAGTCGATAGCAGCACGACGCGGTCTGCCGCCAGGTTGACGAGCAGGTTGCGGAAACGGATGCGCTCCTCGGGATCGAGGCCCGCCGTGGGTTCATCCACGATGAGGATCTTCGGGTCGTTGACCAGGGCCTGGGCGATGCCGACGCGGCGCTTCATCCCGCCCGAGAAGCCTTTGATCTTACGCTTCGCCACATCGCGCAAGCCGACCATCTCCAGCACCTCGGTCACGCGCTTGTTACGCTTGGATGTGTCATCCAAGCCTTTGAGGATGGCCATGTAATCGACGAATTGCTCGGCGCTGAGTTCGGTGTACATGCCGAGTTCCTGCGGCAGATATCCAAGCATAGATTTGACTGCATGTTTGCCCGCTTCGGTGGTGAGGTCATGACCGTCCACACGGATGGAACCGCTGCTGGGGTTGATAATGCCCGCCAGGATGCGCATGAAGGTGGTCTTGCCTGCGCCGTTGGGCCCGAGCAGGCCGAACATGCCAGAGTTGATCTGCAGGTCCACGCCGTTGAGCGCGTTGACGGTCTTGCTGCCAATGCCGTAGGTTTTGGTGAGTCCAGTAATTTGAATCATGAGGTTGTCCTTTTTATTGCGTCATTGCGAGCCGCGCTTTTTGCGGCGAAGCAATCTGCAAAACTTCTTGGAGATTGCTTCGGGCTCCGCCCTCGAACGCGTGCCTGCGCACAGTGCAGGCAATGACGGAAAATCAAATGTATCTTTCCTGTTTGTGCAGTAACAGCCACGTGAAGAAAAGAAATGCGGCTGTCAGAGCAAAAAGCGCAATTTGATTCGACCAGAGGTCGGGGTGTTCAGGGGCGAGGATGCCCATGAAGAGGTAGGCATACTTCCAGTTATTGACCGCCATGCCATCGCGGATGATGATCTCGATGATCCAGACCAGGCCGACCAGGAAGGCGCCGATCATGGTCTGCGCGCCGAGAATGGCGCCGAAGGAGCCAAGGGCGATCATGGTGAGGGTCGGGATGATCCACGCGAGGTGCAGGTGGAGTTCATCCCCGAGGGGTGAAAGGCCCACGCCAATGAGGCGGGCGAAGACGATGAAGGCGAGTGCGCTTAGCGCCTGGATCAGGAAGATCAGGGCTGTCCGTTCGAAGAGGATTTGCGCAGCGCGGATGGGCGTCGCAAAACGCAGTTCCAGCGCGGGGTCGTCGAGGATGGCATAGGCGGCCATGATCCCGCCGATGAGTGGAACGGCAACCCCGATATAGGCACGGGTGATGTTGAAGTTCTGGTCTTCCATGTGCAGGATCAAGGTCAGAATGACGAAGAAGGCCCAGAATGCCAGCGGGAACCAAAGTTGGTCGAGGCGATAGGTCAGGAAGGTGTATTTCAGGGAGAAACGTTTCATGCCGAATCCTATGCGCGGCGGGACTGCCATTGTAGGTAAACGTTGAGGACGACCATCACGGCGGCGATGCACAGCCCGAGCACGATCAGGTTCAGGGTGGCGTCTGAGGCGGAGTATTGGAGCGGGTCAACGGCGTTGATGAAACCGCCGAAAAATCCCTGGTAGGCGTACATCCCGCTGACGGTTAGCAGGGTCCCGTTGAGGGTGGGGAAGAACTCAGGGCTGATGTAGTTGCCCCAGAACCAATACCCTGTGAACAGAATTTGATAGACGCGCAGCGGCATGATGAGCGGACAGGCCAGCGAAAAGGCGGTCACGAAGGCAAAAGCGGGCACCATGATGGCAAAGAATGCCAGCGTGATGGTGTAAAGAAAACTGATAGGCGCATTGCCAAAGGCGATGAACAAGCCTGAAATGAGCCACACCCACGCCAGCACAGGCGCAAGCGATGCCGCCAGCGCGCCGAAATATTTGCCAAGTGTGTACTCCAAAATGCTGAGCGGAGTGCTCTCTTGCAATTCGCGGATACCCTGGCGGAAATCGCGCTGCATACGATCGGCGGAGAGGATGCCCACGACGACGGGCAGGAAGAGGTTGAAAGTGAAGGCCATCTGTCCTGCGTATTGCCAGCTTTGTTTGTCGGTGAGGATGGTGACTTTCTCCTCTGGAACGGGGTACATGACCGTGACGGAATAGAAGATCAGAACCAGCCCATACGCGATCCACAAGCCAGGGCGGCGCAGGGACATGTTGAATTCATGGCGCAACACACCAAAGAGACGAGACATGGGTACTCCAGTGATAATCCATCATTGCCTGCACCGTGCGCAGGCACGCGTGCGAGCCGCGTTCTTTGTGGCGAAGCAATCTCCCACTTAATCATGAGATTGCTTCGTCGGGGAGAACGCCCTCCTCGCAATGACGATGAGATTTCTATATTGCAACCGACCTGCGCCACTGCACCTGTTCACGTCCAGACGACCACAGCGCAAACAAGATCAACACGAGGCCGAAAGAGAAGAGCAGGGCAGGGTCATGCCAGAACTGGCGATACGACTCAAGCCAGGGAGTGAGGAAGGTGAACCATTCGCCGACGGAGGTCAATGCGAGATATTGCATCGACCAGAGCGCGTACGAAATGAACAGTGCATTGCCCGTGCCGATCCACATGGAGAGCAGCAGCGCCAGCGCAGAAAGGAAGGTCATCGGCGCGAGCCAGCCGAGGATGAGTTGGCCCAGGGCTTGTGGCGGTAGGATGAGAAGCAGTCCCACCGTGGCGCACAAAGCGAGAAACACGTTGTACGCAGAGACCAGCGTCAAGCGTGCCAGTAGAATTTTCCAGGGTGAGATGGGCGTGGAAAAGGTCAATTCGGCGGCGGGATCGTGCTCCGAGCCGTAGATCAGGGTCACCGTGCTGGCAGCGAGGATCGGGGCGAAGAAGTACAACACTTCCACGCGCGCCACCAGCAGCGCCATGGCCAAAAAGATGGCCATCAATGCAGCCGAGCCGACCCATAACTCGTTGTGCATGAGAAGCAATTGCATACGCAGCAACTGGATCATGCCTCTGAAGGCGCGCGTCAATTGCGATGGCGCGTAGATCGTCTCCAGGGCAGAGTCGGCCAGATGAGCGGGAGCAGGCATGGCGGAGTGGGCTGCCTGAATCTCATCCGCAACCGATTGCCACATTCCCAGATCCGCCTGACAATCGGTGCAGCCTGCAAGATGCTTTTCGAAGCGGACGCGCTCGTCGGCATCCAATCGATTCGCCGCGTATAAGATGACTTCTTCTTCGTGGTTCATCGCCAATCCTCCTCGGTGCGGCTGAGGATGCCGCGCAGATGCTGACGCGCATAGCTCAAGCGACTCTTGACTGTGCCCAGCGGACAGTTGCAGACCTTCGCCACTTCATCCAGCGAGAGGCCCTGATAGAAGACGAGTTCCAGCACGGCGCGATGTTCAACCGACAGACTATTCAAGCCCTGGCGGACCCAACGCTTTGTTTCATCGACCTCGGCCTGATCCTCGGGCGTGGGCTGGTTCCCGCTGACGGTGTCTTCCATCGCGTCGAGCGGTTGATGCATGTGCCTCAGACTCTTCATTGCCGTGTGATGGACGATGCCTAGTAGCCACGCGATGAGGCGCCCCTCGCCGCGAAACTTGTGGACAGTCTGCCAGGCCGTGACCAGCGTGGTTTGAACCACATCCTCGGCAGCGGCAGGATCATTGGTAAGGCGCAAGGCATACGCATAGAGTCGCTGACCGTACCGCGCGTACAGGTCGCGCACGGCATCGTCGTCGCCCGCTTGCATGCGGCGGATGAGATCGAG
>CALLJA010000177.1 GCA_938008865.1 uncultured Anaerolineales bacterium | reverse complement strand
CGTCCGCAGATCGAATACGGTGAGACCGCCGAATGGCGCGAGGTGGCCGAATTTCTGGCTGCCCGCTCGACCGTCAGCCCAGCGGACGTGATCGCCGTGCTGACGGGGTTGCAGGAGGCGCTGCTGCACTTCCACCGTCAGGGGCGCGGGGTCAGGCTCGAAGGGCTGGGCACCTGCCTGCCGAGTATCAACTATCGGGGCGAGTTGGATGTGGCTTTCCGCCTGGATAAGGGATTAAAGCGCGGGTTGAATGACGGCTCGTTTGGCGGAGTCATCCAGAACAAACGGAGCGTCGGCAGGACCTCGGCGGAGGTGATCGAGCTATGGAACGCAGAGCATCCCGATGACCCCGTAGTCGGTTGAACGATTTCCGATGAAACATGTGGGGCGGACCTGGTCAGGTCCGCCCCACATGTCTTATTCGATGGCCGCCTTCAACTCGCGCGCCAACCTGCCGAAGTGCGGCGTGTAGCGGATGTCGTCCACACGCGGGCGGGGCAGGTCGGCTTCCAGGTCCAGTTTGACCTTTCCCGGGCGGGCGCTGAGCACCAGCACGCGGTCGGCCAGGAAGAGCGATTCGCTGATTGAGTGCGTCACCATCACGACCGTCTTTTGCCGCGCCTGCCAGATGCGCGAGAGTTCCGTCCACATGCGCTCGCGGGTCAGGGCGTCGAGGGCGCCGAAAGGCTCGTCGAGCAGGAGCAGGTCGGGGTCGTGGATCAGGGCGCGGGCAATGGCCACACGCTGGGCCATCCCGCCCGAGAGGTCGCGCGGCCAGTTGTACTCGAAGCCCGTCAAGCCCACCAGGTCGATCAACTCGCGCGCGCGGGCTTCGGCGTCGGCTGCGCCCGTCAGTTCGAGCGGCAGGCGGATGTTCTCCAGCACCGTGCGCCACGGCATGAGGTTGGATTGTTGAAAGACCATGCCGATGCGCGGCTGTTGGTGGTCGCCGAAGTTGACCTCGCCCGCCGTCGGCGCGAGCAGCCCCGCCAGCACGCGCAGCAGGGTGGTCTTGCCGCTGCCCGAAGGCCCCAGCACGCAGATGAACTCCTGCGGGCAGACCTCGAACGAGACCTGGTCGAGGGCGCGCAATCCGCCGTTATTGTCGGGGAAGGTCACGGTCAGGTCAGAGACGGTGAGGATGGGGTTGGTTGGCATGGTTCCTTCTGTAGGGGCGACCCGACGGGTCGCCCCTACGGTTTATCACCTTACGGCACGAAATCGTTGGTGAAGGCCTGGTTCACATCCAACGGCGCGGAGAGCAGGCCCATCTTAACCAGCAGGTCGTTCATGTTGGTCCAGGCATCGGCGTTCGAGTACCCGAGGCGCTCGGCCTTCCATAACTCTATGGAGCGCGCCAGCACCTGCTTCTGCACGGTTTCATCGGCCTGCGAGAGGTTGTCCACGTACTTCTTGCTGATCTCGTAGGCTTCGTCGGGGTTGGCGATGGTATCGCGCAGGCCCTTGAGGAAGGCTTCGGCCATGCCGCGCACCAGGTCGGGGTTCTGCGCGAGGGTGGTCTCGTTGGTGATGAGACCGTTGGAGGCCAGCTGCACGTAATCGGCCACGCGCATCTCGTTCAGCGCGTAGCCCTGCGCCTGCAATTGCACGGGCTCGTTGGCCGTATAGACCGACACGGCCTGCTCGCGGTCGGCGGCCAGCGCCTCCACCTGGTTGAAACCGATCGAGTCGAGCATCACGTCCTGCTCGGTCAGGCCCGCCGAAAAGAGCAGCGCATCCAGGCCGATGTAGTTCGCGCCGTACAGGCCGGGCAGGCCGATCTTCTTCCCTTGCAAGTCCGCCGGGACTTTGATGTTCTGCTCAACCTTTGAGACCACCGCCACGGGGTATTGCTGGTACCAGGCCGCCACGTACACTACGGGCAGTCCCTGGGCGCGGGCCAGCAGCACCTGCTCGCCAGAGACGACCGCGAACTGCAACTCGTTTGCGCCCACCAGCGAGACGGCATCCGTCTCGAAGGAATAATCGAACTCGATCTCGACGCCCGCCTGCTTGAAATAGCCCTTCTCGACCGCCACATACAAGGGCGAGAACTGGACGTTGGGGATGTAGCCCAGCGGCAATTTGATGCGGGTCAACGCCCCCTGTGTGGACCTGGGGCTGGCGCAGGCCGAAAGCGCGAGCGCCGTTCCAAGCATGAGCAAAACGAACTTCCTGAACATGAACCTCTCCTAGAGTGTGTGTGATGTTTCCTGCCAGATGAGCAGGCGTTTCTCGAACCAGGCGACCACGCCGTACAGCGCCAGCGCCATGAGAACCAGCGCAAAGATCGCCACAAAGACCAGGGCCGTGTCGTACTGTCCGCGGCCCACGTTGATGAGGAATCCCAGCCCCTGGTCTGCGCCGACCAGCTCTCCCACCACCGCGCCGATGACCGAGAGCGTGGCCCCGATGCGCAGTCCGCCCAGGAAGACGGGCAGCGCGGCGGGCACTTCTAGCTTCAGCAGGATTTGCGTCCGCGTGGCACGCAGCGAACCCATCAGGTCGTACAGGGCGGGCGGCACGGCCCGCACCCCCACCACGGTGTTGACCAGCACGGGGAAGAACACGATCAACGCGCAAATGAGGATCTTCGAGAACATGCCCGGTCCAAACCAGATGACCAACAGCGGAGCAATCGCCACCAGCGGCACGGCCTGGCTTGCCACCAGATACGGCGCCAGCAAATTCTCCAACAGGCGCGACTTGGCCACCAGGTAACCCAGGCAGGTTGCCGCTGCCACCCCAGCCAGCAATCCGCTCAGGATCTCAGCCAGCGTCACGCCCATGTGCAGGAACAGGCTCCCGTCTGCGGCGGCGCGCACGAAACGGGACCAGACGTCGGCGGGGGCAGGCAGGATGAAGGCGGGCAGGCCGCCCGTCTGCGCGGCGAGCTGCCAGAGCAGCAGCCCCGCCAGCAGGGAAGCGAGTCCCAGCCAGGGGCGCA
>CALLJA010000176.1 GCA_938008865.1 uncultured Anaerolineales bacterium | reverse complement strand
GCGGGCGTGCGGCGCATCTCGACGAAGTCGTGGTAACGGGGCAGGTTGACAACCTTGAGCGGGCCGCTGATGCAGACCTTGCCCCAGCGGGTCATCTCGGAGACCATCGGGTGCTTCGAGTCGGTCGTGCCGTAGGCCAGGGCAGCCTCGGTCTGGGCATCCCAGTGATAGACCTCGTCGAGGGTCATGATGGCGATCACGTCGTTGTTGGCGTTGCGCAGGACGATATCCTCGCCGACGGTGGGCAGTTCCTTGGGATCCGCCGTCAGGGTGATGGGCAGCGGGAAGAGGGTGCCATCGGCCAGGCGCATCTCGTGCAGCACGCGCTCATAGTCGGCTTTGCCCATGAAGGTCGTCAGCGGGGAAAAGCCGCCCGTGGCGATCAGTTCCAGGTCGCACAGATTGCGCATGGTGATCTTGATGGACGGAAGTTGCGCGGCGCGCGCCAGTTGTTCCTCGCGCTGCTTGCCCGTCAGCACCAGGTTGACGAGTTTTCCGCCGTAGGGGGGGATCAGGTTTGCTTTTGGCATTGATTGGTTACTCCATTGTTTGATAAGTAGGGGCACAGCGAAACGAGCAAAAGACAGCGCTTTGATGGGTTCGCTGTGCCCTTACCATTTTTCACAAGCGCGAATTATACTCCAAAATTCAGCAGGTGAATTTTGGTTTTTAACGGGAACAATGCATCCCTACGTTATAATTTCGATCATGAACTCCAAATTCCTGCGCAATCTTCTCTTCTTGCTGCTCGTGGCAGGCTTTTTTTATTATGCCTGGCGTTACATCGAATCGACCAGCGTGACGGTCGGCGGCGTGAAATACTACGTGCTGTTCGACGACGCCATGATCTCGATGCGCTACGCCTACAATCTGGCCCACGGCTTTGGCCCCGTCTGGAACGCGGGCGAGCGCGTGGAAGGATTCACCAATCCGCTGTGGGTGGGGCTGATGGCGCTGGTCCACTTGCTCCCCATTCCGCTTGCGCAGACCAGCCTGGTGGTGCAATGGGCGGGCGCGGTCCTCATGGCGGGCACGCTGTTTTTCGTCAAACGCATCGTCGAGCATTTCACCGATGACATGTTCGCGATGCTCGGCGCGGTGGCGCTGACCGCGTTCTACCAGCCGTTGCACTCGTGGGCGCTGCTCGGGATGGAGGTCAGCCTGCTGGGACTGTTGCTCTCGGCGGCGATCTACCTCAGCTTCGACCGCGCCCGCTTCCCCGTCTGGACCTACATCCTGCTGGCCGTTTCGACGCTGGTCCGCTTCGATATGGCGGTTCCGTACATCGTCGTGCTGGCCGTGCTGTTCTTCGCCGACAAGAATCGCCGCTGGGCCCATCTGCTGGTCGGCGGACTCCTGCTGGCGCTGTTCCTCGGCGGGCAGAGCCTGGCCCGTCACGCCTACTATGGCGAATGGCTGCCCAACACCTATTACCTCAAAGTGGAAGGCTGGCCCGCCACGCTGCGCCTGCTGCGCGGGGCCTATGCGCTGGCCTTGTTCATTTATTACTCGAACTGGACCCTGATCCTGCTTTCGTTGAGCCTGACCTTCTTCCGCCGCGATTGGCGCGTGGTCCTGCTGACGCTGGTCATGTTCGGGCAAATGGCCTACTCCGTGTACGTGGGCGGGGATGCCTGGGAGGATCACGGCGGCGCAAATCGGTTCATCGCCACGGCCATGCCGCTCCTGTTCGCATGTTTGATGTTGGCTATCGAAGAGATCCGTCAGGAAATGGCGGCAGAACTGGGTGACCGTAAGGGTCCGCTGGCATTGGCCCGCCTGGCCTGGCTGACGATCTTTGTCATCGCCCTGCTCAACTTCAACGCGCTGATGGGCGACTGGAAATCGATCGAGCGCTGGGCCTTCCAGCGTCGCCCCGATTACACGGCGGGCAACGAACGCAATCTGCGTATCGCGCTGGCCTTACAGGAAACCACCAAACCCGGTGCATCTGTGGCGGTCATCGGCGCAGGCACCATCCCCTACCTGCTGCCGCAGGACTACGCCATCGACATCCTCGGCAAGGCCGACCCCTACATCGCACACCAGAACGTGCGCGTGCCGATGAGCATTGCCGACGTGCCGACCATGCGCCCCGGTCACATGAAATGGGACTACGCCTACACCTTCGGCCAGCTCAAACCCGACATCATCGTCTCGATCTGGGAAGGCACCGACCAGGAAGCCGCGCCGTATTTGAAAGATTATGTGTATGCCACCATCGGCGAAAAACTACAGGTGTACTTGCGTAAAGATTCCCCGTATGTGTTGTGGGATAAGGTAATCGTGAAATAAGAACTGTCAAACAAAAAACAGCGCCGTCATCGGCGCTGTTTTTTGTGGGGCGGAATGGAATTCCGCCAAATCCAGGGCCGCGGGATACCATCCCGCGCCACATTTTATAACATCACATTTCGTCCCGTGCTTTGCGATTCCTTCGCGCCCAGTGCCAGCTTCAAGGCCTGGACTCCATCGTTCAGGTCACAGATGGGCTGCGCGCCGCGCACTACACCCAAGAAATGTTTGGTCTGCGCGACGAAGAGATGATTACGGTCGAAGCCTTCGGGCAGGGGGAACTGTTCCACAACTGGCGCAGGCGGATTCGCCTCGTACGTTCCAAACTCGGCAGGCATCCTGAGCAGGTGCAGCACGCCGTCGGCGTTGTCCCAGCGCAGGGTGCCCTGCGTGCCGACGATCTCCAGTTTATGGATCGGCGGCCGCTGGAAGTAGTTGACGTGCACGCCGCCCACCGCCCCATTCGCAAATCGCAGGCCGATCTCGGCCGCATCTTCCACGTCCACTTCCAGCGGGGAAACGTGACCGTTGAACGACCACAGCGTCGACACATCACCCAGCAGATAACGCAGGTAATCCAGCGGATGCGTCAGCGTAACGATCACGCCGCCGCCCAGTTCCGCGCGCGCGGCATAGCTCTGGCGATAATCCT
>CALLJA010000175.1 GCA_938008865.1 uncultured Anaerolineales bacterium | reverse complement strand
CCGACCTTCATGCGGATCTGATTGGTGAAGATCAGGATGCACTTACTGTTACTGACTGCGCCAGCCAGCTTTCTGAGTGCCTGGCTCATCAGTCGCGCCTGGGCGCCCATCTGGGCGTCGCCCATGTCTCCTTCGATTTCACGCTGAGGAACAAGCGCGGCCACAGAGTCGACGACAACTACATCGACGTCACCAGAGCGCACAAATGCCTCCGCGATTTCAAGGGCCTGCTCTCCAGAGTCTGGCTGCGATACGGCCAGGCGGGTCAGGTCTACTCCCAGCTTGGCTGCGTACTCTGGATCCAGGGCATGCTCCATATCCACAAAGGCGCAGTAGCCACCAGACTTCTGTGCCTCAGCGATAATATGCAGGCATACGCTGGTCTTGCCGCTGGATTCAGGGCCGTACACCTCTACAATGCGCCCACGCGGCACGCCGCCACCCAGAGCAATGTCCAAAGACAAAGACCCTGTAGAGACGGTCTCCACTTGCATGTTTCCTGCGTCGGAGAGCAGCATTACCGAGCCCTCTCCGAACCGTTTTACCAGATCACTGATAGTTTTATTGATCAATCCGACCTCCAGGTACAATGCGGCTTACGCCTTTATAAAAACCAAACGGGTATAGCTTGGCGTTCCAGAGCGTACTGTCCAGTAGACACCTTCACCGTAAGATGTTTTTGTTCTCACACCCCGTAAAATGTGCCGAGACATCTGTTACTTGCCCTCACACCATTTTGTAGGCCTGCACCACCCACTCAGTACACTTGATGACGCGAGATACACTACTCCCATCGACACCCGATCGTTAGCACAAAACTGTGCCTGGTGGATCGGATGTTGATGGGAGTTGAGGTGTATGTCCTGATTTACACAGTCTTGCGCACTATTAGTTTGCCTAGTGCGTAGGCGATGGAGTGCGGAAATACCGCACACTGTTACCTATTTTCTGGGGGCATAACCCAACTGACCTGCCTCAACGAAAGGCACTGCCCAGGTAAGTGATTTACCAGTGGTGGGTTATTGGCCCACACAGATCAGTTACTCCCTCCTCTACGGAAACTTGACGGGATGTGATTTGCAGCTCGATACAAGTAGTTGCTTATGGCTGCTCTGGGTGCAACTACAGGTTACCAGGCGCTCATTGTCCCTGCCGCCACCACAGGAACTAAGAGCCCGTAAGCCAGCACAGTAATAAAGAGCTGCCGCTTGCGCGATCATCTCCGACATACAAGAATCATTCTATGGTTGCGTGAATCACTGGCGCTCATCACGCAATGTAGCGGTGCGTCGCTCCGCCTCTTCGTCGACCCGCCCCCGAAACTAGCCTATCAAGGAGCCCTGCTTTCGTAGCTCCTCCGTGTTTCTCGCCCCATCCGATTGCTCGGCTATGCTCTCAGTATCAGTCTAGTTTCGCGCTCTAATTTGGTTCCAGGTTTTGGGTCTTCTATGTAAGCTCTCGCTTCGCACGTGCCGTTAGGCAATTGGCTTGCTTCGTTCAGTTTGATTGGATCCCTTGTGGGGATGACCCAGAGTTTACCATACTACGACGGATTTGTCAAGGCATATTTACTGCCTTGACAAAAACTCTATCACCCAGTTTATATCTATGGCATCGTAACTGTCAACAACCAGTCCAAGTTTGTACTTCAGCGGGAATGGGGCTGAGTACTCTTCCTTGTCGCTGGCCGCCAGATAGTCTTGCAGCTGCTTCTTCGGCACTTCTGCGAATTGCGCTACGAGCGCAGCGATCACGTCAGGTTTGGGTGAGTACTTTTCGGCGGTCTCTTCTTCGTCAGTGCTCTCTTTAGCCGCGGCAACGGTCGTACGAAATTTCCTACCCTTGTCCATGTCACTGGCCAGCTTGGCGTACAGCATGGCGTGAGCCATGTGATCGGCACGCAGCTTCCGCCATACGGCAGCCTCGATTTCACCAGACGGAGTCTTGCGCTTCTCGATGTCTCTGCGCAGTGATGTGACCTGGTCAATCAGCACTTCGACAACTGGTGGCGGGGACGACGGGTTTCCAGGCAGGGCCCATTCACCGTCTTTGATCGACTCAATTAGGTCATCAAAACTCTCGGTACGGTTGATCGTGATGTGGTCGAATACCTTGCTGCCCTCTGTTTTCTTGGCCGTGAAGCGGTCGCGCTGTTCGATGTAGTCGGCCAGGAGTATGCGCCCAGGGAAGTCCTTCTGCAGCATTTTTACAGAGTGCCTGTTAGGGTCACCGTCAATGACGGCCCTGCGCACCTTGAAGAGTTTCATCAGCTGGCCAACACGATCGAAGCCAGCATCAAACGGAACGAGCTCGATGTGCACAACCTTTCGACGATAGCTGCCCTTCGTCATTTTGTAGATAACCAGCTGAAGCTGATTACCCTGGTCGACGCCCATGTAGTATGTCGAGGCCCCGTCGTGGTTCCTGTCGAAGTCGTACTGGTCATCGAAGCAGTTCACCATGAAGTCGTCGCGGCTGATGCTGCCGCCGATCATCGTGTAAGGCTTGCCGAGGCGCTTTCGGTAGAACTCAGCCGTGCTCTGGTTCGGGTCACGGAAGTGCTTGTAGAGTTCCAGGGCTGGAGTAGTCATCATCTGCGAAATGTGGTAACCAAGCAGGTCACTCGACTTCGACGGGTAGCGAGGTACCCACTCCCCTTCCTGGATGTCCACGAGCGTCAACGGTTTCTTGCACTTTCGGCACACGTACGACACGTTGGTAGGCTCGTTCGCAGGGCCTTCCACCTTCAGGTTTTCTTCCCAGTCAAGCTCTTGCTTGTGCCCACAATGCGGGCAAGGCACCACCCACTCACGCTGATCACTGGAGCTGAACAAGGCGTCGATGCCATAGTTGGGCAGCGTCGGCGTGCTCAGGTAGGTGATCAACTTCCACGGGCTGGCGTCAAGACGGTTGAGAGCCGTGCCTACGTGGTCAGGGTCACAGAGGTCGACTTCGTCCAGGAACAGTGCATCCATAGGCATGGAGCGCGGCTCAACGGTACCCTCCATGAAGAACAGATAGCTGTTGGCCAGTTTCTTTGTCGCAACAGAGTCTGGCATTCCTTTCAGACCGCGCAAGTACTCGGACGCCTCGATGGTTGGATCCAACCTGGTGGAGCTAAAGTCGGAGACGTCCTTCAAGCGAGGAAGCATGTACCCAATACGGACTGACCAGTGTACTGCGAAGTGCAGCGCCCTGGTGATGGACAACGTCGAAATGCCCGCCTGGGTGCTTTTTTCATAGGCAACCCTGCGGGCTCTTCCGATCGGATCGTTCTCGATGTCAAATGGGTTTGCGGCCAGGTATGGCTCGACTGCCCACTTCCTATCTTGGATAGACCACTGCTTGCCGTCCAACAAGTCGATATGTGAAATGCCGAACGCAAGCGGATTCTGTTTAGCTAGGTTCTCCAGTTCCGCTGGATGGATCTTCGCCACGCGCACGCTCCCTCAGTTTGCTCAACGTTCCAGGGGTCAGCATGAAGACAAGCTCATACTCTTTGACACTGATGCCGTGGTTTGCTGTCACGTGCAGGAGCAGGTTACCGTACCTGTTACCGCAGATGTGGCACAGCGTACCCTCATCAGTGACATCAGCCTTCCCAAGTTCTCCAAACGCGGGGTTACCCTCGTGGTCAAGTAGAGGCAGTTTTTTCTCCTCCGCCTTGACGTCGATGACACGGTACGTTGCTTCGATCGGCTCTGCGGAAGGCGCCGCAGCTTCTCGGGACTTCGCCAGCTCGGACACCAGGTAGTCCAGGGCATCCTTTTTTGCTTTGAAGGTCTGGTCTTCTTCGCCAAGTTTCACATTGACGTCGATCTGCTGACCAGCAAACAATCCAATAATAAACCTGGCGTGCTGCCCAACAGCAGTGACTACCTTCGCGTTCACGTCCTTGTCGTTCAGGTCGAGTTCCAAGATCTCCTCGGACTTCTCGACCGCCTTTATGAACTGCTGCTCAAGGCGGGACATCCTCCAGGCAGTCATCAACTTTCGCCCATTGGCAACAGCGAGCGCCATTGTCGGATACTTCTTCAACCACTCGCGGATGGTCGCTGGACGAACGTCGAGCTCCTTCGCGGCTTTGTACGTTGGGTAGCCCGCAATCAGCAACTCGGTTGCGCGGATAACGTCGTCAGGAAGGTCACTGCCAAACTCCTCCGTGATTTTCTCGACTACGGCACGCCAGTCGCGGTCGAGTTCCTGGTCTTTCACGACGGTGCTTAGGGCCTTACTCCCCGTCATCGTAGTCCTCCGTGTCGACCCTGTCGTCAGCGGCGACTGTTGGAGGCAGGTCAACGAACGTTACCTCGTTGTCTTTCACGCGCTTGTCTTGGCGGCGCACGCGAATCTCGTCACGCCATAGAAATGCCAACCATTCGGGCCAGTCTTTCATGGATGACCCGTAGACTTTTTCGCACTGCCTGCATAGAGCGAACTGCCATGTGATGCGCTTGCCGCAGGCCAGGCAAGAGTGTCCGTTGCTTGAGTTACTCATTGTTATCCTCTGCACTACCTACAAAGAGGATCCGCTGCAGATTGTTCACGGCCTCGCGCTCATCCGCCCATACGGTTGTTCTCGAAATACCAAGTAAAGAAGTAATGAGTCTTCGCGGGTACCCTGAGTATCTCAGTGCGAGCACCGCTTGCTGCCTCGGATGTAATCTGCGGATAGCCCGCCGCAGGTCGATGTTGGACAACACTTCCGTGTCATCCGCGTTCAGGTGCGTTTGAATGTTCATTTACCTGTATTCTCCGATATAATGTACGATTATATAATAATAGCATACTTACCGTCTTTTGTCAAGTTGAATATGAACTTATTACATCCCTCCCCGTTTGTAGCAGGTGTGGAGTGACGAAAATTTATGGCCGTAATTAGCATCGGAAGCGGAACAAAGCCGAATAAGAAGTCAGCGGTGGTGAAAGCAAAGCCGACTGAGCTCCTGAACACGTCCTCGGAAGCAGCGGTAAGTGTCACGCACTTCTCGCGTTTTTGGGATCTGATGGACACCGTCCAGGTGCATGGATACGTCAGCGCAGCCATGAGTGTCATTGGCCGCTCGACTGTCGGTGCCTGGTGGAGCCTGGCGAAGTCGGAGGAGTTTGGTGGCTCCGCGACAGACAGGCAGCACAAGAGGCTGATGCAGTTCTACACGCGCCCGCAAAAGATGTGGGACAACATCAAGGATTTCCAGTCTCTTCCGTATAAGCTCATGATAGGCGCAATGTACTTGCGCTTTTTTGGGTTTGCCGCGTACAAAGTTTTGCGCAACCAGGACGATTACCCTATTGGCCTGGATTTCCTGCACGGGTATGTTGTGCCGAACGTCGACGAGCGGGGCTTCTTCAAGAAGGGTGCAGCTTTCTACCAGTACCTGACCAGGAACACAAAGGATCGCGTCGAGCACAAGGAGGCGCGGGACATTGTCTACATCATAAATCCAGACTGGGAGGGGCATCCGACTGGCGGGTCAGACATAGCCGCCCTGGGTTCTTTCAACCTTCCGCTGGACATCTATTTGCAGACTGCCGCCAGGGAATACATGAAGAACAGGGATAAGCCCGAGGCCTTCTATGTTCTTCCGAGTGACACGTCTGATGAGGCGTTCGACGAGTTCGTGGCCACCCTGGCTGAGTGGTACGCAGGCCCCAAGAATATTGGGCGCAGTCCCGTGGCTGTCCAGGGTGACCTGGAGATCAAGGAGCTCTCGAGGCTCCCTTCCGACCTGCCTTATCAAGAGGCACGCAAGGACACCCGCCAGGAGCTGCTCGCTGTGGCTGGCGTGGCTGGCTCGAAGCTCGGCATTACGGACAACCTGTCAAGTGCCAACTTACGTGAGTCTCGTAGGGAGTTCCACGAGACCACGATGATCCCGCTGTTCAGGTTTATTGAGGCGGCCTTTACGGAACAAATTCACCAGCGCATCTTTGGGATCATGGGCTGGGAGTTCAAGTTCATGCAGCCAGATTTCCTTACGGCGGTCGAACGCGCTACCGTGCACATGCGTTACTACGGCGTGAACTCAATCACTCCGAACCAGATTCGCTCCGCGATCGGACTGCCTGCACGTACTGATCCAGGCGGCGATATGTACTTCGACCAGCTGGCAGAAGCGAGCGGCAAAGATCCAAAGGCGCCTGGAAATAACCAGGGAAGCCCACCAGAAGGGCGAGAGGATCGTCCTGACGCACCTGGCAACGTGGGTGAGCCGACTCTGGATGACCAGGATCCTCCTCGTGGAGATCAGCACGATGACCAGACCAGGGAGTCGGTTCTACGTGAGCTGCGCACCTGGCGAGACTACCAACTGAAGCGTCTCCGCAGGGGAAAAGCCTTCAGGAAGTTCGTACCTTCAGTTATCCCAGATTATTTGGCAGAGGCAATTCAATCCGAGCTGGACATGGCGATCGACTATGACAGTGCTCGGGCTATCTTCGGGGATGTCGAGAGCATCCTCCAATCTAACTTAGAGGTGAGTGATGAGTAATTCGGTTGGGAAGACGCAGTGGTACTGTGTCAGCTGTGGTCACGTGCTGGGCCACGTTGTTGGTGGTGAGTTTCAGCCTGCGGTAGGCGGCGAGTGCCTGATGACTCGCGGCCCGAACCTCGCCGTGACCTGTCCAGAGTGCGGGACGGTAAAAACATTCTACACATCTGACCCGATTGTGCGGGCTGTTTACCAGTTCGTCGATGCCATCGTGACCGTAATGACGCGGCGCCTGCTCGCAAATTTGAGCGAGGCGACCGTGCAAAAAACCACTGAACATAAGCCCGATTAGGGAGTTTGAAGGTAATAGAAGATGAGTGCTAATTATGGTTCAGGTCGTTTGAGCAGGGGTGTTTCTCGCCTGGAAGTGCGGTCGGGGCTGTCATTCTCTCGTGGAGTGACGATCGACCAGTACCTCGACGAGGCATCCATCAAGACCCTGTACGCCAAGTGGCGGGATGAGTGGGGCGAAAAGATTGACTGCGGCGGCGGTATTTACATCGTCACCTGCGAGATGGTCAAGGAAGTTCCACTTGAAGAACTGGTCAGCACGTACGGCAGGAAGCTGGCTGCCAGGCTGCAGGAAGTTGCAGAAACTTATTCCGTTTTGTAGGTGGGCATGACGACTACGGCACAGTTTCAACGAAAAGTAATTGGCGTACCGCTCACGAAGGCGCTGGAGAAAACTTCAGACGGCTTCCTGCTGGTGCGCGGGCTATTCACTTCGGACAACCGTGACGAGGTCGGTGACATTATCACCCGTGCCGCTACTGAACGGGCGTTGCCGAAGTATCGCCGCTGGGGAAACATCCGCTACATGCACCAACCGAAACCAGTTGGTAAGGTGACGCGCATTGGCGCTGAGGATGGGCTCGAGTGGAACGAAGTCGAGATCAAGATCGTGGATCCACAAGCCTCTTTCGAGGTGGAAAACGGTCTGCTGCAGGCGCTGAGCGTCGGTATTTTGATCTCGTACGATGACATTGACGTGATGGCAGACGGCGGGTGGTTGATCAACGACTACTCGCTGGCCGAAATTTCTTTGGTGGATCACCCAGCCAACTACGACGCCATGCTCAGTCTGAGTTTGGACGAGAGCGTGAAGGCCCGTATGCGCGAAGAAGGCGTTGTGCCTGTTTTGCGCAGCCTGGGGATGCACACGGAAGGGACTGTTATGGAAAAGACTGACAAGTCGAAGGACGAGGGCGTTCTGGAAGCGGCTGCTGTTGCTTCGGAGGAAGCTGTCGACCAGCACACCGATGAGGTAGCGGTCGAGAACAGTCTCTCCGAAAACATTGCTGCAGCTGTCGAGGAAGCTGAAGCCACGGAAGAAGTGGTGGAGGAAGCCCAGACCGAAGCTGCTGACGGTGCAGCCGAAGAGGCCACCGAGCAGTCGCAGGAAGACGAGCTCGCAGAAGTTCGCAGCATTCTCAGTGACATCACCAAGTCGATGAGCACGTTTGCTGAAGCAATCAGCCAGCTGGCAACGGAAGTCAAGGCGTTGACCCACAAGGACGAGCCTGCTCAAGAACAGAGCGACGAGGCTGTGTCGGCGACGGGTGCTGAAGCGGAAACGGTAAAGGCTTTGCAGGCGAAGGTCGACGAGCTCACCACGATGGTTGCTGAACTGAGCAGCCCAACCAACCGCGAAAAAAGCATGACTGCCGAGGAGGTCACTGAGGAAACCGAAGAGGAATCCAACGAGGCTGCCCTGCAGGTTGCTGGTAAGTCGAAAATCCACTCTGCGCTTGCGCAGTATTTCAAAACCTCTGGACGCTAGGAATTTTAGGTGAACAAAATGAGGAACACTCAGAAAGAACTCAGCAAGGCATTGACCTCGAGCGGCGACGGCGCGGCTCTGGTTCCATACGATCTGGAGCCGATCCTGAATCAGGAACTCCTGGTGCTCCAGCCCCTTACCGAACTCATCGACATCGTCGATGCGAAGGGTAAGACCCACGAGTACACGCTGCGCTCGAGCCACCCGCAGGGTTGGTTTGAAGGCGAAACCACTCCCGCCAACGCCAAGAACGGCGCGTATCTCCGCAAGACCGTGCAGCTGAAGATCCAGCGCATCTGGGGCTCCGTGACTGGGTTCGCCCAGGCTGTTGACGAAGCCTTCATCGACGCCCTGGCCACCGAGCTGGAAGGTTCGCTGGAAGGCATGAGCAACACCCTGGAATTCGGTTTGCTCTGGGGCGCCTCGGATGACATCGGCTTCACTGGCGATGCCTATCAGTACAGCGGCGTTCTCCCGCGCATCTTCAAGCTGGCCCCCGACAACGTCATCTCGGCTGCTGGTTCGAAGGTCTCCCTCGATCACCTCGACCAGGCGATCGCTGCGATCACCAAATACCGCGGCACGGGATCCGATCCCAAGCTGTGGATCATGGGCCTGCGCATGCGCCAGGTGGTTGACGGTCTGCAGACTCGCGTGCAGATCCCGCTGACCTCCACTGTCCTGCAGGACGGCAAGATCACGATGGCCAACTACTCTGGGGCCCCGATCCTGGAGAGCGACTTCGTTGTGCCTGCTGCGACCAGCACCTCGCCGACTCTGTCTGCCTCGATTGCTGCTGGCGGCGCCCTGCCCGATGGCTCCTACACCTACAGGATCGCTTCGGTGACCATGTACGGTGAGCAGGTCGCCTCGGCTACCACCTCGGCCTGCGTGGCTGCGACCACCAACAAAAAGGCTGAGCTGACCTGGACTGCCGACGCCAACGCCCTGTCCTACATGATCTTCCGCAAGCTGGGCACGGGCGAATGGGCTTTGCTCGACATCATCGCTGCCCTGACCTATGACGCCAACGGCACTGTGAACGGCGCAGTGGCCACCTACACCGATGACGGCTCGAAGGCCGTGATCGCGAAGGTCAAGCCTCTGGAAACTGGTGAGCAGAACATCGTTCTGATCAACCGCAACCCGAATCGCGGCGTTGCCTTCCTGGGCAAGGTCGACGACATGGGCCGCCCTGTGGCCAACCTGTTCAGCTTCGTTGAGCTGGCTCGCGTCAAGGACACCTACGACTACATGGTCAAGGGCTACCTGGCCGTGCGGATGAAGTACCCGAACGTGTCCGCTGCCGTGATCCGCAACGTCAAGATCGCGTAGCCTTAGCGGCACAACTTATTGGTAGACCTGGTGGGGGGCGAATAGCCCCCCACTTTACTTATACGAACCACGTTCGTTTGTAGGGGATGTAACGAACCGCGTTTGTGAGGAGATGTAATGGCCTGGACACTGTGTTCTCGGAAAGACGTTACGGACATTCACCCAACTAATGCAGCCGCCCTGCAGGATTTCTGGTCTGACACTGTTGAGTCGATGATCCGAGAGTGGCTGGGCATGCCTGATTTGGGTAAGACAGCCACGTACACGGATGATAAGTACGATGGTCTGGGTACGCCATACCTCCAACTGAGGGGTGTGCCTGTGCAATCCGTTCAGGCTGTTCGGGTTGAGGGTATGTCCCTGGTAGCTTCTGACTATGTGCTGCAGGGTAACACGCTCGTGCTGCTGTACGGCAGCTTTCCCGCTGGCCGCAGCAATGTAAGTGTGGACTACACGGCGGGGTCTGCTGTTGATGAGGTCACTGGCCTGGCAATCGTCGACCCAAAGATCAGGTTCACTGCTGCGGCAATGATTGTGGCCATCCTGAATTACCGATCACGCGCTGGCTCCGACGTCACGCTGCGCTGGGGTGGTGCTGATCAGAAAGAAGGAGAGGCATCTCCTAACGTCAACATCGGTCTGACCTCCCATTTGAATACGATTATGCGTCGGATGCTCCGCAAGACCAGGCTGAGGATCAGGTAATGGCCTACTCTGACCAGGTTATCGTGGAAAAACTTCTGCAAAACGTGCGCACCGTAGGTCTTGGTGTGCGGGTTGAGCTGAATAAAGCTAAGAGCGGTAAGTGGACGAGTCGTTACCAGGGGGAGTTCCGCCAACGCGACTACGACAAGGAAATCGCAGAGGTCACCTCGAGGCGCACCAGGCATGTTGTTGAGCAAGCCCACAAGACGATCACGGACTGGATCCGTCCTGGCGGGAAGTTCGACCTGGGTGTAAAGCTGGGCAGCAAGCCGACCGCCGCTGACAACCTATTTGTTGGTGAGCGCAGCGAGGGCGGAACCACGGTCTACACGCTCGAAGAGGGCGACAAGACGGGCGCCAACACGATGATGCGTCTTGGGTTGACTCCTGGAAAGTACAGGGAGCACTCTACGCCCAGGGCGTCTACCACGCTCATCAAGTTGAACTCACCGCTCGGCGTGATTCTGCAGTGGACGCGGGCCAGGGGAATAAAGAACAAGTTCCTGAAGAAAACAAAAATGAGAAACCATGCGGACGCACGCATGCGGGCGTTCAAGAAAGGCAAGCCGCTGAAAGTGTCCAGAGTCAGGGACGTCAAGAAAGAGCAGGAGAGCACAATTGTTTTCCTGATGTGGCGGGCCATCAAGGTGAACGGAACTTCTAAGTATTACAAGCGCACGTTCGGATCACGTACGTTCGACTACGTGAACAGGTATGTGCGCAACAACCTGAGCAAGGTCATGGACACTGCGGGACTCAGGATTGCGGACGATCTCCAAAGTGCTGGCTTGATGGAACTTACTGGTAGCGCCGACATGATTGGCCAGTACTGGAACAAGAAGCACACGGATCTAGGCATGCGCACGATTAGGGGATAACTGTGGGATCTTACAGCGACATCGAGAGCGGGATCAAGAGCAGGTTGACTACCTATTTTGGTGAGTACCTGGACGACGACTTGTGCCAGGCGAAGAACGTTGACCACGTATATCAGACCATGCTGGAGCGCTCTGCGGAAGTGGGCTGCGTGTTTGACATGGTTCGTGGTGCCCTGCAGACCCGCCCAGACTTCAATGGACTGATCTGGGTGTGGGACTTCTACGGGGTATTCATTGTGAAATTCGAGGGTGATCAGGCACACACGGATGCGATTGTCGCAGCCATCATGGACAAGTTGCCCGCCCTTTTCAAAGATGATCCGCGCCTGAGCCAGAAGTGCGTGCGGGCGCTTGTGGAGATGATCGAGCAACCAGAGGAAGCCTACGTCAACGACGCTCCTGTGGTCTGGGTGCCGTTCGCTATTTCAATTCTCGATAAGTAGAGGTAACAATGGACGACAACAATGTTTCCACGTGGGAAGAACCAGGTGACGGTGCCGAAGTGGCCCCAGTCGTAGAACCTGTGAAAGTAAAAGGAAAGGCGCGGGTAGATGGGCCTCGCGAAAAGATTGTCGCGAAGCCTGTGAAGCCTGTTCCGCGGAAGGCGGTCATGGTGTTCGACGCAGACCTGGCCGACAAGTGGCTGCGCCTGGGCTACATGCGCAGGAGTGGTTTCGCTGACGAGATCATTGTCGAAGACGTGCTCCTGGACAAGGAAATGTTCCTACTGATCAGCCTGGCTATTCGAGCGTTGAAGCCTGGTGGAAAGCTGACGATCCCAGCCGCGTACGCGGGCTTTTACATTCTTGGAGACCTGAGCATTGCTCGTGAGGACAAGGTTGCGGAGACCGTAACGTACGAAAAACCCTTCTAACATAAGTGCCTCTGAATTGTTTGTAGGTAGTGAGATGCGTCTACTGAGAGCAGAATAACTGAAGAGATGATCCGAGTGAGAGCAGGAGGAGGAAAAGGACAAGCACATATAAAGAGGATTCAAAATGGCAGCTATTGTTGGAATTGACGCACGGGTTGATTACAGCGTGGACAACGGCACGAACTGGCTGACGTTCACTGAGCGCAACGAATTTACCATCTCGATCTCGGTCGAGGTTGCCGAGCACCGCGTTTTCGTCCAGTCGTTGGCGGATGCCTGGGTATCCAAAGCTCGCACGTGGATGGCCTGGTCTGGCTCGATGCAGGGCTACTACGACGACGCCAACGACGCCATCTTCGATACGATGGTGGCTGGCGAGACCATCAAGTTGCGCTTCTATGACACGCGATCGGACACCTCCCGTTACTGGGAAGGTAACGCGATCCTCACGAACGTGGAACACGGCACTGGCACGGATGACTTCTCGACCCTCTCGGTCGACTTTGAAGGCCAGGGCCCGCTGTCTCGGGTCAGCCCGTAATCGTTCGGTCGGTTGATGCGTGATTCTGACACCCTGCCTCAGCGGGGTGTCTTTTTTTACAGGAGTGATGATGGAAGGCTCTGTTTTTGAGATTGACGGTAAGAACTACAACGTTGTGAAGCGTGGCCGTGAGCAGGCCAGGCAGGTTACCCTGATCGGATCCTGGCTGGTGAAGCACGGGGCACCCACTGTTCGCGCTATTCAGGGCGCGGAAGGCCTCGAGGATATGTCTGGCATCGAAGTGATTGGGCAGGCCCTTTCCACCCTGTCGGAGGACTCCCTGATCGACCTATTCCAGGTCGTGTTCGGCTGCGACAAGAAGGTCGCAGAGGAAAGTTTCGACATTGCTTTGCTGATTGACGGCGCGATGGCCATGTATAACGGGCATCCAGCGATCCAGAAACTGGTGAACCGTTTTTTCTCGGGTTCTACCTCAACACAGAACAGTTAGAGGTAGCTCACGCAATTCGGTCGGCGTACAACTGGGACGACGATGAACTGCTTGATCACGTTGAGCTCTACGGTGTTGGCTGGCTGAATAAAACGTACAAGCTAATCCAGGAAGACAAGCGGCTGCACTACTCTCTGATGTTCTCAATGGCTCCCGTAATGCGGACGCCGCTTGACAAACGGAGCGGTGACGCGATCGGAAAGCAGGCAAAGGAAGTGCAGTCGGCGATCGAAAGCCTGGCCCCCTGGGTGGACACGGACAGAGTCAAGCGGTCACGGTACAGGGGTAAGGTCAAGAGCGGGACGATTGCTGTCTTCATGGATGCAGGAGATGACCCAAAGAGCGAGGTCTTCAGGGGAGCGGCAGTAAATAAGAAGCGCTGATGAGATGGGCTGGGGTGAGCGGTAAACAACCAAAACACTCGGGGGTAGGATGGCAAAAAACAAGACAGTTCTAAGCGTCGGCTTCGAGGCTGACCCCAAGCCCATTGTTCAGGCTGCCAATAAGGGCAAGGCTGCGGTAGGGCAGCTTGCGGCTTCGCTAAACAGGCTAGGTGAGGGCACTAAACGGGTTGCCACGTTCAAGCCGATGGAATCCGCGTCTACGCTTGCCTCGAAGCAGGCCTTTACGCAGAACGCCCCGAACGTCGTTGCGGATGTTGATGCGCAGATCAAGCGGGCGTCCGCCCTTTTGCAGCAAGGCCTGCCGCAGGGGTATAGCCAGGCTCTGGCTGCGGCTAAGGAAATTCAGCGGGTCGCTCTTGCTGATCAGCTGACTGACTACAACAACTATATACAGAAAAAGCAGACTGCCACAGTAACGGCTGAGCGCATGATGGCGTCGAAGCTGGCAGCAATCGACAAGCTAAACAGTAAGATCGCTGCTGAGAAGTCGCCAGTGCGCCGCGGAAACATGACCGCGCAGCTCAACGCAGAGTACCAGGCGCTTGAACGACTGGTGCAGAAGTACCAGAGCATGGGGCTCGGGCAAGAGAAAATAGCACAGGCGACGCAACAGGCGTTTACTGCAGCCACACGGGCAGTCAAGGCAGGCAAAGAAGACCTCGCGAAGATTACCCGTGCCTCTGAAAAAGCGGCAGCGGATGCCGCCAGGAAGGCTGCAAAAGATACAGCTGCCGAAGAGAAGCGGGCGGCTGCCGAAGCGAAGCAGGCACAGAAGCAGTATGCTGATGCTGTTCGTCAGACTGAGAGGGCCCACAAAGATCTGAATAGGGCCATCAGTCAGGTCGGGAAGTCGGGCACGAAGGTCATCACTGGCCTGTTCTACTCCCTGAAGGACGTCGTCAACGGTACCAGGTACGTCACGCAGGGCTTCCAAGAAATTGGGAGGACTCTGCTTATTTCCGTTGTCGCCCCTCTGGGCCTTGTGCTGAAGTCTGGATTCCAGGCCGCCGTCGATTTCGAGGCGGCCATGATTCGCGTTCGTAAAGTCACCAGCGAGAAGGTAGACATCTCCTGGTTGACTGACCAGATCAAAGAGATCTCCAAGTACACTCCGTCCTCTCAGGTGGAGCTGGCGGGTTTCGCTGAGCAGCTTGGGCAGCTCGGCGTGGACGACCAGAATGCTATCGTGCGCCTTATGGTCACGATGGAACGTCTGCAGGTTGCCACGGATCTTACTGCGGAGAGTGTTACTGAGGACATCGGCAGGATCGCCAACGCGTTTGGTTGGGATCTGAACACTGAGACGGGCGTAAAAAACGTAGAGCGCCTGGCCAACGTCATCAACTTCCTGGAAAACAAGACCGCAGCGTCCGCGAAGCAGATCGTGGCTGGTATGAACAACGCCGCGCAGATCGGCCCTATGCTGAAGCTGGAGGCCCGTGACGTAGCTGCGATGGTGTCCTACGTGATCGCTGCTGGTACCAACGCGGAAGCAGCTGGTACTCGTATCTCTCGGTGGTACACCTCTGCTCTGTCTAAGGGTGGTGACTTTGCCAAAATGATGATCGGCTTCAAGCGCGACTACGGGGACTGGAAAGACAACCCGATCACGCCGTATGCGACAGAAGCCGATGTTATGAAGACCCTGAATGACGAGCCACTGCTCGCGTTTACGGACGCGCTTGCTGCCTTGAACTCTGTTGTTGACGAGGACAGGGCGGAGATGCTGCGCAAGTACATGGACACCTTCGGGCTGGTCGGCGGTAAGACTGCGGCAGCTGCCCAGCAGTTCGAGAAGTTGCAGGAGATGGTTAGCACCCTGAACGGTGAGTGGGCTGGCGGAGACTCGCTGGTACGCGAGTATAACCAGGCCCTTACATCCACGGATGCACAGATGAAGATGTTGAACAACAACATCCGAGATGTCGGCATCCTGATGGGAAATTCTGTGCTGCCCGTCCTGAACAAACTGATTGTGTACATCATTCCAGCAATCCAGATGCTTGGTGAGAAGTTCAGGAGTCTTCCTCCGAACATCCAGCTACTCGCTGTAGGTATTCCTATTTTGGTAGTGGCCCTGACGCCGCTGATATTCATTTTCTCGTCCCTTTTCCACGCAATCTCGCTTATTGGTATGGGTTTGCTGGGGATCATACCCATTTTCTTCAGGACGGCGGGGTCGATCCTCGGGTTCGGTAAAGCTGTCATAGGTGTTGGCAAGGCGCTTGCTGGTCTGAGAGGGGCGAAGGCGGCAGCAACTGTTGCGTCTGTAGGCACTGGCGCGGTCAAATCTTCGAGGGCGGTGCTTGTTCTTGGTAAGGTATTCGACTTCATCAAGAAGGGCGCCGTAGGGTTTGGCGGAGTCGTCGTGAAGGTATTCGGCTGGCTCGGGCGAGTTGCTCCTGTAGTGTTTGGTGGCATAGGGACGGCGGGCAGAGTCGCTTTCGTGGCCATCAAAGGCGCTATCGTAGCGCTTGGTGGCGCCCTGGGTGGGGCCTTTACTGCAATCGGAGCAGCGATTGCTCCGCTGTTGCCGTATATTGCCGTGGCACTGGCTGTCGTCGCCGCTGTGGTCTTGGTTGTAAACATCGTGAAAAAGCACGGTGCCGACATCGCCAAGTTTTTCACAAACCTGGTCAGCAAGGCCGCAGCCTGGGGCACAAATCTCATCACTTCGTGGGGTAAGGGCATCGCCCGTGGTTTCACTGCCGTAGTAAATTTCGTAAAGAAGGGTCTGGCTTTTATCGCCAGGTTCTTCGAGTCCCACTCACCTCCCGAGCTCGGCCCTCTCAAGAACATTGACGACTGGGGCACCAACGTCATGCGCACGTACCTCGAAGGTTTTGCCGAGGCTGACTTTGGTATTCTCTCTGAAATTGGAAACACGATCAAGTCGATCCTAAACACCGCTGTAGGCGCTGGGCAGCTCGATGAAGGCTTGCTGCAGGAGTACGTGCGTGAGTTCCGCAGCGGATTGTCGCAACTCATCTCCGTGTTCAACCAAACAGGCGAGATTTCCGAAGAGCTGTTGGGCTCCCTCGGGAACGGTTTGGGTGTGCTCGGTGACGATGTGAAGGAATTGATCAGACTGTGGCTCCAGTACAACAAGATTCAAAAGGCGATCAAGGCCATCGAAGACCAGCGCAAGCAGGTCACGAAGGACTACAGCGCGAACATCCGAGCTATCGCTGAGGACGAAACCCTGACCGCAGAAGAGAAGGCTGCTGCGATGCGTGAGGCTATGCTCGGCAGAGATGAGCAGCTGGCTGCGCTAAACGAAGAAGAAGAGGCCCTCAAAGATCAGTCGGATCAGCTGAAGGGTCAGCTCGACTGGCAGAAGGCATTCATCGACGCGCAGGTAGAGCAGCTCGACCTGTTCGCTGAGATTGCCGACAAGCTGGACAAGATTGGCGGGTCGCTCGAAGACCTCGCTGAGACGGACTTTTCTGGTTTCGGTATTGACACGGACGGCATCACTGACCCTGTCAAGGAGATGCAGGAGCAGATTTCCGAGTTTCAAGCGAAGATCAAGCAGGCGAAGGAAGACTGGGACATCTTTATCCAGGGCTTTACTGGTGGGGAGAAGCCTGGGTTCAAGCCACCCGACCTGCTAACGGATGGTGCCCCGTTTGTCGTAGACGTAAAAGAAGTCATGCGTATGCGTGAAATCTACGACAAGGGTGTTGAAATCCGCGGTATCTGGGATGATATCAAGGGCAAGTTCGATGAGGTCGTAACCAAGATCGGCGAGATGGCTGACGCGTTCAAGCCCGTCTCCGAGTTCTTTACTGGGTTCCAGGATCACGGCCTGGACTACCTCATGGATCCGTCTAAGTTCAAGACGAACGGAACAGAGGCTGGCGCAGAGCTGGCTGCTGGCGTTGAAGAAGGCTTTACGACAGCTACTTCTGAGATCGACTTCTCAGAAGCGCTCCTGTCCTCCTTCTCTGGGGCTGCTCTTGACGCGAACGGCATGCCCCTCAACGGCCTCGGCAGAGACATGGCTATGGCCTTCCAGAAGGACTTCCAGCAAGAGCTTGATAATAATGGAAAGCTGGACTGGAGTTTCCTAACAACAGACACGACCCTGAACACTGACCTGACTACTGCGATAAGTAATGCAATTGCGCAGGCTACCAAAGGCGCAGGGACTGAGGTAGAGGGGGAAGCTGACTCGTTCGGATCGGCGTTCTTGAGCTGGATTTTGTCCGCAGAGACGCACATGGGCACGCTCGGTGACGGGCTGGCTACCCAGATTACGGGTACAGAGCAGCCTAAAGCTGTGTCTGCCGTCGAGCAATTCGTAAACGGGCTGACTGCCTCGTTCCGTACGATGGCGATCCCTCCAATCGTATTCCAGTACAAGTTTCAGCAGGTGGGCGCTGGTTTACCCAGTGGCGGTACTGTTACTAGCACGAACCCGCCGTACCCTGGTGGGCGCGACGGCAACCCAGCTACTCCATACCCGCTGGCGACTGGCGGTATTGTAACAAAGCCGCTGCATGCGCTGATCGGTGAAGGTGCTGAGCCAGAAGTTGTGTCACCGCTCTCCAAGCTGCCTGCGCTGTTCCAGTCATTGTACGGAGATGACATGATCGCCGAGGGTGGGTTTGGTGGCGGGGACATCAACATCACCGTTGGCTCGGTACGTTCTGACAAGGACATTGACGATATTGCTCGCGCAGTAGAGCGCGGATTGCAGAAGAAGGCGAGTTCACAGATGCGGTATGGCAGGAGGTCGTAGTGTTTGTTCTTCAGCTGGCGACGAATAGTGACGAGATAGATTTTCTTGGAGAAGCCTTCAGGTTAGCTGATGGCGGCTTCGAGCTCGAAGTACCCAAGAAGGAGCAGATCTGGGGGGCGACGTCCAGGTTTGGACTGGGTGCTCGTCTGCTTGACAGCTATTACGAAAACAGGAAGATCACAATCACCTTTGAGATTCACGGCTTCAACAGGCAGGACATCGTTGACAAGATTGGTCGTATCGAGGCGATGCTTGACCTGGCCAGGCGACACTCTATTGACGAGGATCCAGACCGCGTAGAACTTAGGTACCGCTGGAGTCAGCAGGCTGACGACAAGCAGGTTTACTTCGAGGTCGTCGACGGCGAGTTTATGCTCCCGTCCGATGTGCTCTCTGTTGGGAACATCTTACAGAATTCAGAGTTCATGGGCGTGCACGGCAGCGTTCTGTACGACTGCAAGCTGGAACTCACTGTGTTGCCTCATGCTTTCGGCGTGTCCCCCGTCAACGGGTCGCTGATCGAGGTGCCTCTGTCAAACGGCAACGGCACGCGGGTAACTGGTGGGATCCTGGTGTACAGCCACGATGACACTGACGCACAGCACGATAACTGGGTAAGTATCTCTGGGGCGGATGTGCCAGGCGATGCTCCTGCCATCACTAAGCTACAGGTGCTCATGGTTGACGGCGGCTCCTTGCCTGCCAGGATCGCAGTAGGGCACAGCCTGACCAGCACTCCGCAGTTCGCGCACATCATTGAGGACTCTATTGTTGAGTCCTCGGCTGGCAGAACGCAGGTGTCCAATGCAGCAGCGTCTGGTGGTACATATTCGTCGTTCGATTTCACGTCTGTCACGCCAGCCAAGTTCGCTACCTGGAACATTGCGAACGCGCATGTGTATGGAGGAAAAGCGTATCGGGCCGTGGCCGTGTCATTCCTGGGTATCGGTTTTGCGAGCAGCATGAACTACATGCTGAAGCTCACGTCATCGACCGATGATGTCTTTTTTCAGACAGACTGGGTCTCCCCCGTAGAGACTGCTGTGAACTACCTGGATCTTGGGGTTGTGGTGCTTCCGCCGTTCCAGGGCAAGCTGACTGCGGTAGAAGACATCAAGCTCAGCTTATGGGGTTTCAGAAAAGCGGCAGGAACAACCACGTTCTCGATCGACTACATCTACCTGCTGCCCATTTCAGAAGGGTACAGGGCGCTGCAGAATAAGCTACCTGTGGTAAGTGGCGCCTGGGGCAGCCTGGTGATTGATGATCCGTGGAACGGGGTTGTATACGCATCCAGCGGAAGCAAAAACCTGGGAACGTTTGAAGGGATGTTCGCTCCGATCAGGCTGATCCCGAAGAAGGATCAGCGGCTGTACTTCCTGTTCAACGATCTGTACTCGTTCCAGCCACCGACATTCAGGTACTACGTCAGGGCCTGGGTCGCTCCGCTGTACAAGACCCTGGCTTAGGAGAGAGCATGCTGATTGTTTCCGTGTTCTACGATAAGACAGAGAAGACCGTTCTTTACTCAACAGAGAAGGCCGTTGGGCTGAAGTTCAGCACGCAGCTCCCTGGTGGATTCTCCTCTTGTAGTTTCACGGCGCCTGCTCGTGGGTGGGAAGCGACGAAGCTGTACAGGCTGTTTCCGAACACGCATGTGGTTGTGTTTGATAAGTGGGGACGCAGGTTGTACGAGGGGCGCGTGGAAGACCGCACCCTTTCAAATGAGGGTGTTGCCGTGCAGGCGGAAGGGTACTACACCGCAGCGAATGACGTATCGGCCTGGATCACGTTCCCAGCGTCTGGAGACTACGTTGTCGGTGACCTGGTCATGCACGCGGTTGACATGCTGAGTCCGACATTCTGGGCAGAGGACTACTCATTCATCAGCCCCAACGACCTGCCACTCGGTGCGCAGGATCTCGAGTTCATGGGTGAACAGAAGATCGTAGACATCATTACGAAGGCCTTGTCCTACGGGGCAGGTTCCGTCGAAATGATCCCTGCACACTTCGCGCTTTGGGAAAACAGGCGGGCACACTACTTCGCAGAGAAGCAGCCTTCTTCTGGTCAGTACGACTGGGCAGTGACGATTGACATCGTGAACTCGGACTACTCGCTGAGCAGTTCGTTGAAGGATGTTTATAACAAAGTGCAGACCGTGTTCGATCACCCCACGAATGGGCAGACCTGGCTCGGGTACATCGAAGACAAGAACAGCCAGGCTCTTTACGGCGTTCGTGAGGGCACCCTGAATGCGGGACAGACTGACACCAGTATCGCAGAAGTAGCGCAGGAGCTTGCACTGAAGACAGCGGCATACCCTGAGCAGCAGGCATCGTTCGAGCTGCAGGGTAAAGCCAAGTCCGTGTACGGTTACATGGACGAGCTGTATATGCTGCGGGCTGGGCAACTGCTGAGGGTGGATGACTTCGATGACGCGGGCCTGCAGCTAATGACGGGAACGGTCGGCAAAGACTTGGCGATCGGGTTTATCAACAGGACGGACTATGATGCGGACAAGCTGACGCTGTCCGTGGAGCTGGGGCATTCGAGCATGACAATGGATCTACTGGTTGCGCGACTGGGCCTGAGCAGCGGAGGGTTGAAGTAGATGGAAAGTACTCTGCTTAGCGAGCTGAAAGTTTATTTCCTCACGAAGACGGGGGACAACATCTTTGCGGGTAGCCTGATCCCGAATGTCACGGATACCCACAACATTGGCTCTCCGACGCGCAGGATCGACTCACTGTACGTGCGCAACCTGGTGGCGGAAACGGTGACGTCCGAGGGTGGAGGTGGTGGTAACGCCGATACCCTGGACGGGTTCCACGCGTCGAGCGCTCCTACCGCCAACACAATCCTGCCACTGGACACGAATGCCGTGTTTCCGCAGGACGTGTACCCTCGTGCTCTACTGCTGGATGGCAGCCGCACGCTCACGGGTAATCTTGAAGTCGCACCGTACATCAGGATCGACGGCGTTGACATCAGTGAGCTGAGTGATCTGTTCACAACGCACGATAGCGAGACCGCTATCGAAGCGCATGTCAGCCTCGGTACGTACGTGCGGGCTGGTGCTGGTCTGGAAAACGTGCTGATTACTGGTGAGTTGGATCCAGACGTCGGCCTACAGAACAAGCAGGAAATCTTTCTCGCCCTGGCGACGCCTGGTACTTTGTCGATCAGCTCGAGGAATAGCAAAAGCGGAAGCCACACGCACGCGGTGGTTGCCTCCAGCGATCCTGGTATGGCCACGGCGCTACTGAAGACTGCGGACGACGGTAGCCTGATTCTGGGCAGCGGGCTGCTCCAGGTACAAACTGCGACTGGGCGGGTCGGTGTTGGTACGCTGACCCCAGGATACAAGCTGCAGGTTGAGGGGGACGGCTACTTCTCCGATGATCTGATCATTCGAGGAGACTTGGTGGATGCTCGTCTCGCGGAAGGGTGGTTCGAGCACCTTACGATTGACTCGACAGACCTAACCACGAATCTGAACGCGGATCTGCTTGATGGTAGGCACGGCTGGCAGTACAGGCAGAGTGATACCTACCTGGCGGGTGTTCGCGGCTGGCGTCTGTTTGACAATGGTGACGCCGAGTTCAATAACATCCTTGCTCGGGGCCGTCTTGACGCAGTTGTGTACACTGAGCGCCAGGTGTCTGCGGTGTCTGGGCAGATGCTGCTCTCCATTGGGGCAAAGGTAGCCAGCGACGTGGATCCAGTTGACTCCGTGATTGTAGTCGATGCGCCAGTATTCTCTACGGATGACATTATTCAGATGAGCGAAGGCACCGCACATGAGTGGCTTCGTATCTCTGGCACTTTTACGCTGGTGGCCGATGGGTTTCAGTACCCCGTGGCCAGGAACATCAACGAAGACCCTATTGGTGCCAAGTCTTTTACGCCAGGCGCGGTGTGCGTGCGGCGTGGTGCGGCTTCCTACTTCCGCGAGGCCAGGCCGCTTGCTGCAGGCGTCAAGGAAGGTGCATTCGGGCAGTACCAGCCAGGCGGCTCTGGTTCGAGCACTGGCGGTGGGTGGATTATTCTTGACGGAGCTCACCCGTTCATCGCGGTAGAGGCGCGTAAGGGGCCTGTTTGGGATCAGTTCGACCGTGTAGTGCACATCGGCAACTTGCAGGGCTCGCAGCTTGAGGGTAGGTACGAAGAAGAGACGTACGGGGTAGTCTTCGGGGACGCCAACAACTACTTTGCCTATGATCAGCAGAACGGGCTGGAGATACACACACTTGGAGCCACGACTGCGGAGTCAATGATCAACCAGGATGGGATGATCACTGAGAGTCTCGGCGTCATGCGCGTGCTAACGGCCCCTGCCAGGGTGACGGACAGGGCGCGTGTCTACTTCTGGAAGAACGCAGAGCTGAAGCCAGAACTCAGGGTACGTATGGACACGGACGGCATCGGCTACTACGACGTGCCTCTCGCGCTAACGCCAGACACAGACTTTACTGCCAGGGATGCTGCTCTCAGGAACGCCTCGACCTCCGAAAACATGACGGTCGGTGCGGATCTCGGTGTGAGCGGCGACGCCAATGTTGGTGGGGCCGTGAACGCAGCCGAAGCGTACTTCTCTGCTTTGACAGGAACACCGCCGTTTGGCGTAGCCAGCACCACGAGAGTGAGCAACCTGAACGCGGACATGGTTGACAGTATGCACGCGTCGTCAGTTTCTGGCGGGAACCGAGTGGTGGCCACGGACAGCAGCGGGCACATCAATACAGTTGACCTCAAAGCGTCTGGCCACGTGTTCACTAACGGCGAGACGCAGATGAACCCAGTATGGCGAATGTACGCCTACTCTGCTGTGCAGACACCTACGGAGCAGTTCGAGGGCACTGCTATCCCCGCAGGCTCGTCCTGGGCGGGCTCTCCATTTATCACGCCGCCGAACTTGTATTTCGGTAACAGCACTATCGAGGCCAACTCTGGAGCCACAGTAGGGGCAAGGTCATTTCTTGTGTTCCCGTCGACAAAGAGCCTGCTCAAGTTCTACGAGGCCTGGTGCGTTCCAGGGCACCTGGCGCACGGAACGTCTGTAGGTATTCGACTGGACGATGGCACGGACAATAACTATGAGGAGCTCGTGTGCGTCACCTCAGCTGATGCGAACAAACTCATCTCAACGGAGGTAATTTGGCGAGAGCGTATTGGCGGAGGCACAGCGACAGCGACATCCTTGATGATTGCGAACGCGCCGCTGTCTGCATTTATATCCATGCAAATTCAGGGCACCACGCAATGGAGCAACTGGTATGTGGCCATGCGCCCGAGGTTTCCGCTGTCAAAGGTGTACGCCAGCCAGTCGTCCAACGTGCTCACATGGACGCCGTCTCGTGTAGGCATTGTGTGGCAGACACGTGTGTCCACCACAGCACGTTCCTCGGTAGATTGGTTCAACTATTAGGAGAGAGTATGGCTCTAAGAAAAGATGTAGGCTTCTTGAATACTGGCGCAATGGTCAACTACTGGGTGTTGACTGGCGTACACATCAGTGTAAAAACCAAGCAGGTCGAGGCTACTGTAAGTGGCTACGCTTCTCAAGAAGCTGCGCACAATGGCATGGATCCAATGTTCGAGCTGCGTGTAAAGCTAAGCGGATTGGATATTCCGCTGGAGTTTCTCCCTGGCCTGCAACAAAGTGTGTATGAGGCAATCAAGAGCGGTACGAACTTTGAAGGTTCGCCTCTTTCCCAAGAGCTGCAAGGCGCGGAAGACGCATAAGGAGGAAAAGTGGCGAATTTCCCAACGTCGTATGACAACAAGGCCAGCACCTTCGGCGACATAAAAGACAACGTCGTGCTCACGCTGCACACGTCCGTGAACAATTCTGTGACATCCATCAGGTTTACGGAGACGGCTGTCGTAGACGCACTGGACGTACCCTGTTATCTTACGTTTGAAGTGAGTGACGCAAGCGATAACTTTGAGATCCTAAAGGTGACCTCAAAGGGAACAGCGGGCACAGGATACGTGAACGTGACGCGGGGGGCCCTGTCGTCAACTGCGCTTGCGCACACGGCTGGAGAGAAGGCTGTGCAGGATCCAGTGACGGGCCACCTGACCTCTCTCAGAGAATTGATTGAGGCGGCTCAGAAGTTTCACGCGCTGGTTGGCACATCGCTTCCAGCCACGTGCTCTCCTGGAGAAGCCTACCTTGACACCAGCGCCCAGATCTTGTATTTCTGCACCGCCACGAATGTGTGGACGCGGGTCAGTCGAGCCAGCCACAGCAACTATGGTGGCCTGTCTGACGACGATCACCCACAGTACCATAATGCAACACGCAAGGCAGCGTGGCACGCAGTCGAGGCAAATGTTGGCGGCAGCCACCTGACAAGCGCAGCTGCGCACAACCATGATGGTTCTGGGACAAACGGGGCTCCAGCGGCACGGTTTTTGTCTGGGCCTACGGCGAACAGGCCGTCAAGTCCAAGTCAGGTTGGGCAGCTATTCTTTGACACGTCAACTGGTGACTTGTACTTCGGAGCGGACGGGCTCACCTGGGAACGGTACTCCGTTATGCCAGCAGGAACAATAATCCTATTCGAGGACGCATGCCCACAGGGGTGGACACGGGTCACGGAGATGGACGGGAAATTTCCCAGGGGCGCTGCGCCTGGTGTATGGAGCGGTCTTGCTGACGGTGGTGCTGCCTCCCACACACACACCCTGAGCACGGTGATCAGCCACACGCACAACATTGCTGAGGCGACATTCAATCTCGGGTACGGAGGAGACCACAACCACGGGTTTTTGCTGTTCAACAGCTCGGGTGGGTACAACACCGTGGCGGCCTTCGGGAAGCACTATACACCTGTTTACGTAAATACAGGAAGCGGCGCTGCGCATACGCATGCGGTGACAATCCCGACGCACAACACGTCCAACTCTGGCAGCGCTACCGTGACTACGGCAGGAACGGACAACCTGCCGCCATACGTAAACCTTTTATTCTGCAAGAAGTCTTAGGAGCATAGAATGAGTGAGAGTAAAGAGCAACGAGTGCGTATCGACAGGAACGAGGATGGCAGTTTCTCGTTCAAGTATTTGAACATGACGCCCGCAGTGGCGAGGGAAGTTTGCAGGCGGGCTGCCATGCTCATCCGCAGTGAGGCCCTGCTGGGCCAACTCCGCAATGAGATTATGTACTTTCCGATGGAACCCAACGAGTCCATCTGTCTATTGGCCGACGAGACCACTGTGGCCATTTCAATCAATGGTGGCATGGACTCGTTTGAGTCCGCTATTCTGTGCGATCACGCCGCCGCTTACATTGATGCTATGCTTTTTCCGCCGCACTCAATCACGGAACTAGCGCCGCTTTACGGAGGTATCTTGAATGGCGGAAATTCTATCAGCCAGTAAATACCCCGTCGCGTTCGATGACGCCTACAGTCTGTACCCGTTGCTGCAGGATCGCAAGTTGTACAGACTGGCGAGTGGCGCCGCCGTCGACGCGCTGGACTTCTTTGTGCAGCTGCCTGTTGGGGTGACGCTGGCTGGTGTGCAGCTACCCGCGTTCCTGATCTTTGGTGGTGGTGAAGTTGCCTACGCCACCTCAACGGCGCACAGCAACACAGCTTTCCACGTGGAAAGTCTGGAAGAGCGTGGGCTTCTGGGCACGCGCATTCAGCCGCACGGGTATAACGAACGGGTTGTTATCGGGTACCTATCGGTGCACCACAACCAAATGAAGCGGGTCATCCAGGCGACGCAGAAGTACCACGGACTTGTGGGGTTGGACGCGAATAAGCCAGCTTCTCCGCAACCAGGCATGCGCTATCTTGCGACGGACACGCTGAAAGTGTACTACTGTATCTCGGCGGGTACCTGGGTGTGGTTGAACTATACAGACCACAATACCTTGCAAGGACTGACAAACGACGATCACTCTGCGGTGTACCACAACGATGCTCGTGCGACGACCTGGCACGGCACGGTTGCGGGCACGCATATTCCTGACGGTAATGATCACGATCACTACTCTTCTGGTGAGGGTGCTGCAGTCGTCCGTATTCGTAGCGGAGTGAATGCCAGCAGGCCAGTGAGTGGGGCAAACGGGGACGTTTACTTTGCCACTGACCTGGACGGCGGCACTCTGTGGGTTTACATGGGCGGCTGGACGAAAGTGTCTGGCGTACCTGCAGGCGGCATCATGGCCTTTGATGGGCCCTGCCCGACTGGGTGGACGCGTTACGCAGCTCTGGATGGGCGATACCCTCGTGGCGCGGAGGCTGGCGGATCCACGGGCGGCTCCGCCACGCACATCCACACATACACGGCGAACGTACAGCACTACCACACGGTCGACGGTGCTGTGGTGACCTCCTCGTCGGGGGGAGAGCACAGCCACTCTGTGGAGCTCGGCACTGGGGTAGGTGGAACGGTGGATAGGGTCTCCAGGACGCAGTCTTCTGGTGGAAGTTTTCAGTCTGATCCAGGCGGCGCCCACTTCCATACTGGCAGTGTTCCGCAGGCGTCAACACAATCCGCTGGAGTTGCTTCTGCGGAGACAGCTTCAGCGAGTTCGCTGCCTGCGTCCAGGGAAGTTATCTGGTGCCAAAAGAGCTAAGGAGTTTGTATGGAACCTAATGGATCGAATTTGCCCGCCACGTACGACGATGCCGTGTCTTTGCTGGGCAGCCTGGAGGATCATCGCACGCTGACGATGGGGGAATCCATAAACTCTTCGGTGACTTCGTTCTCCGTTGTCGGCACGTTCGGCT
The DNA here is from genome assembly GCA_938008865.1 of uncultured Anaerolineales bacterium. Classification (GTDB taxonomy): domain Bacteria; phylum Chloroflexota; class Anaerolineae; order Anaerolineales; family Villigracilaceae; genus JACPVF01. The sequence goes on along the minus strand of CALLJA010000175.1, from coordinate 11,526 downwards.
TTGAAGCGCCCACGTATTTCTTGTTTACGGACGGAACAGACGAGATCATTCATGTCGGTACCGTGACTGTTGACCTGTCTGGTGTGCAGGCCACATTCTCAGGCGTTACGCGGGGAGCGCGTGGCACGACGGCTCAGGCGCACAGTGGGGACGCTACGCTGGTGGCAGTACTGACTGGAAGGCACCTGATGCAGTTTCGAGACGCGCTACTTGCCGCAGAGAAGTATCAGGCCCTTGTTGTAGCGTCTCTTCCAGGTGCGCCTCTTCCAGGCGAGGTGGCGATTTACGCGGGAAACGTGTATTTCTGTGTGACGGCTGGGCTATGGCAGCGGGTATCCCTCCCAGACCATGACCTGCTTTCCAACCTGAGCGTTGGGGATCCGCACACGAACCTACACAACAATGCGAGGGCGTCCACGTGGCACGCAGGTCTGAGCGGTGGTCACGTTTACGGCGGAGACAGCCACGATCACTCTGTTGGCGCTGGCGTCGGCAGGCTTCGTAGTGGCGCGGGGAGTTCAAGACCATCGCCATCTGCCGCAGGGGAAGTCTACTACGCGTCCGATACGAAGCTGCTGAGTGTATCCCTGTCCGCTGGTTCGTGGAAGGTGATCACTGGTGCGCCTGTAGGGGCTATCGCCATGTTCGATGAAGCCGCGATTGCGGCACATGGTGGCAGCTGTCCGCAAGGGTGGAGTCGTTTCACGTTGCTGGACAGTCGGTTTCCTATTGGGGCAGACCCAGCGCACACGACCCAGGGGTCGCTGGTAAACGCAGGCAACGACGCGCATACGCACACATATAACCAGGTGGCTGCGCACACGCACGTGATACCACAGGTGGCTGTTACGACGAACTCAACGACGAACCACACGCACAGCATCCCAGAGGCGGGGGGCTCTTCGGGTGACTCTGTCTACAAGGTTGGTAGCGCAGTACCTGGGGGAACGTCGGTCGGCACGGCTGGTAGCCACACCCACGCCGTCACATTCGCCGCACACACAACGCTGGTTACAAAGAAAGCGGCGGACAACTCGGACGGAGCCGCGAGTGGAACATCGTCATCCTCCGACACGCGCCCACCGTATAAAACGTTCATCTTTTGTAAGAAAGATTAGTTGTTCTTTTGTACCTCAGATCGTTTGTAGATTGTGAGTGAGGAGATGAAAAACGTGACGAAAGACATTATCGAAGACCCTATTGAGAGGCTGCTCGGAACGAGTGACAGGGCTGAACAGGCCCGCATTATTGCGCAGCTAAAGCAGCATGCTGCTGCTTCCGTGGTATCGCTCACACTGGTGTACGACCCGCGAAAGGACAGCATCGAGCTTTACGGTCAGAGCTTACCAACCAGGATTGTCTGCAAGATCCTGGATGCCGCCAAAGAAAGGCTGCTTCTCGAAGAGGGTCGCTCGAGCGCCCTGGCTGAACTTGAGAAGGGCGAAGAATAAACCAACTTTAGGACAGGTGTTATCGGTATGTTGCCAATCGGAAACGGTTACTTTATATGGCAGCTTGAGCGGCTTGCTGTGAAAGACCAGAATGGCGGGATGGACTTTGCTCCACTCGCCAGGTCGTTCCTGGAGGCGAACTTGAGCTGGGTGGCCATCAAGATCTCAGACGGCCCGTACAAGTTCAACCACCAGACAAAGGACAAACGCCAGATTGACCTGGCAGCCCTGGCTACCAGGGAGTTTGTCAGCAGGGGCATTCGCGTCTGGGGCTGGTCGTATGTCTACGGGTACATGCCAGAGGCTGAGGCCGAAGTAGCCGCCGCTCGCACAAAAGCCCTGGGAATGCCTGGCTTCATCATCAATGCCGAAGTTGAGTACAAGGGCAAGACCGATCAAGCCAAGAGGTTCATGCGCACGTTGCGGCGTGACCTCGGCAGCATTCCAGCAGGCATCTGTTCTTATCGGTACCCCACCTATCACAGGGACTTTCCCTGGGAAGTGTTCATCGAGGCCGACTTCAACGCTCCGCAGGTGTACTGGATCGGAGCACACAATGCTGGTTCTCAGCTTATGCGTTCCGTGAAAGAGTCCCGTGACCTGCGCAAGGACTTGCCGATTATCCCGATCGGTGCAGCGTTCACGCAGTACAGCTGGATCCCGACGCCAGCGGAAATCAAGGACTTCAGGAAGACCTCAGAAAACCTCGGGCTGCTGAACTACGGTTGGTGGGAGACCTGGGAAGCGCGGGATCGAAACCCGCACTTGTGGCTGCCCTCGACGGGTGGGCAGAGCGCACCACCTTCTGGTGTTCTCAGGAAAGTCAGCACAAAGTACAACGACCTGCGCCTGCGCACTGGCCCTGGAACGAGCTTCGCTGTTTCTGGGTACATGACGGCTGGCGTAGTTTACGAAGTGGTTGAGCTGCTGGGTGGTTGGGGTCGTCTGGCCTCCCCAGCGAATACGTGGGTTGCCCTGTCCTACACCTACGAGGTGGAGGATACGCCGAGTACGCACAAAGTTGCCACGCATTACAAAGATCTGCGCGTTCGGTCTGGCCCTGGGTTGAACTACAGCGTTCTTGGGTACATGACGCCAGGTAAGGTATACGAGGTCGCTGAGACTTCTGGCACGTGGCTGCGTTTTACAGAACCTTCCAATCAGTGGGTGTCGTCGACATTCACATATCGCGTGGAATGAGGTGACTATGTCTAACGATGAAATCGCAGCCATCGTAACGAAAGCAGTGACTGACTCGATGGCCGTTTGGACTCGCACGTATGGTGCGGACTTACGAGACCGAGTCGAAGAGTCAACCAGGCAACTCGCTGTTACGAACGAGCGTCTTGGCCAGATGGGCGAGTCTGTCAATGCCCACGACAAGCTGCTGCGCGGTAATGGTACGCCAGGCATTGTGTCAAAGATCAACGCAATGGCCCCTATGGTTGAGGAGATGTACGAGGTCATCAAAGGCAAGGGTCATCAGGATCCAGGGCTGATCGCCAGGATGGCTCACCTGGAGCCGATGGTCGCCCAGCACGATGTCCAGCTACGCGGGGAAGGGAAGGATGCTGGGCTGATCGACAGGGTGCGTGACCTGGACAAGAACCGCGAGGCCTGGTCAAAGCCTCTATGGGTAGTAGTCACCGTGGTTGTTTCAGGTATCGCGACATACCTGCTGAATCTGGTTATCAAGTAGTTGTCCAAGTTTGGACTGGAGGTAAGCAATGGCTCGTACAGTACTCGCACCGATTGTTTCCACAAGGGCAGGCATCGCTGTGCCATACACAGCCGCCAACGTAGACGGGCATTCCATCGTCAACCCTGGTGAGGGGATGATGATCCATGTCAAGAACGGCGGCGCTTCGCCGATCAACGTGACCGTGAAGACTGCGATGAAGGTTGATGGTCGCTTCGTGCCCGACCTCGTCGTGGCCGTGCCGAACGCCAGCGACAGGCTCATCGGCCCGTTCCAAAAAGAAGTGTACAACCAGGCGGGTGGCTCTGTGAACGTCGATTTCAGCGCCATCACGTCCGTCACCGTGGCCGCGATTCAGCTTGGGGCGGCCTAACCCAGTTACAAGGAGTAAGGAATGAGTGAGATTTTGCAGTTGCTGTTGGAAACCGTGATCAAGGTTTTGCTGCCCGTAGCGCTCGGCTACCTAGTGGTGTTCATCAACGCCAAGATCAAGGAAGCCAAAGCCAGCACCTATGCCGCCGACATCGCCACCGCTGCTGCGCTGATCTACCAGCTTGTGCTGGCCGCCGAGCAGAACGGTCTGATTGAAGCCATCAAGAACGAGGGTGCCGAGAAGAAGCGCTACGTTCTTGACCTGGCTGAGAAGGAACTGGCCAAACATAACATTTCTCTTGACCTGGATGTGGTTGACGCCTTGATTGAGGCCGCCGTGCACCAGGCGTTCAAAGACATCACCATCGAAGACCTGCTGCCAGACCGAGGCTAGTTTATAAAGTCCCGCCTCCACCAGGGGGCGGGACAGCGTAATCATTCTTTATTATTTGCCGAATCTGGTAGAGGAACTACGAAGGAGAGACAATCATGGCTAACGCACTTTACAACGCAGGCAGGAATGCGTTCTTGCTGGGCGACATTGACTGGGTGGCAGACGACATCCGTGCGGTTTTGGTGGATGTTGCGGACTACGTGGTGGATCTTGCAGTGCACGACAACCTGAATGACATCCCAGCGGGTGCCCGTGTGGCCACGTCGGGAGCACTCACCAACAAGACAGCGTTGGCGGGCGTGGCAGACGCGGATGACGTGTCATTCGGCGCCGTCTCTGGCGATCCGTCAGAGGCTGTCGTGCTTTACAAGCACACTGGGGTTGAATCCACCTCAACGCTGATCGCGTACATCGACACGGCGACTGGCTTGCCTGTCACGCCGAACGGCGGCACGATTGGCGTTACCTGGGACAACGGCGCCAACCGAATCTTCAAGCTGTAGGCTCTACTTCGCGGCGATACTCGGTGCTTACGGGCGGCTGCTTATTGCTGGCCGCCCTTTTTCAGTAGTAAGTTCCGAGCGAGCGCTTCCTTGTTTGTGAGGAGAGGAGCCGATGGCTAACCCAGCACGACGCATTCGAGAAGAAATCCAAGCTCTCTACCCTGGCGCGACTGTCGAGGGCCGAGGGCGTAATTGGGTTATGCACGCCTACGAAGACAGGCATGTCCTGAGTGCGTCCTCCAGCCCGCTACACATAGAAGGAACAGAAACAGAGATCGACACTGCCTGGCAGCCAGCGACAGGGGCCTGGCAGTACCAGATGACACTGGCAGACTACCGTGCCTATGCCAGGAATGCGCTGAATGCAGGCGACCTGATCCAGTACACGCACCCTGGCACGGGCGAGAATGTAGTATTTCAGCCGTTGTCTCTGAACTGGGTAAATCAGGACAACAGCCGACAGCAGATCACCACGACACAGTATGCTCTGGCGACGGTGGCCGATGACACCCTTACGTGGACAAACGGGTACGGAACAGGCAGGCACTTTAGCTGGCAAGCGCAGACGACCAGACTGCAGAAGCTGCTCAAGATTGACAGCGCCGCCAACCTGCCTGCACCCGCTGCCTGGCTTACGGGCACGCTCTGGCTCGAGCTCGAGTTCATCATCAAGAAATCAGGCAACCTCCACCTATACCTTGACGGAGTAAAGTGGGCGGAGAACACAACGCGTGTGCGCACCGCGAACCGAATCGAGTTCAGGCACGCCGTGTCTGGTGAAGTGCTTTGGTATCTGGCTTACCCACGAGCGTGGGATTCTGCGCACAACGAAACAGTCGGTCAGTTCGAGCTGCGTAGGCAAAGTAACAGCTACTACATCACGGTGCGCATACCCAAGACGTGGGTAGACTCCGCCGTGTTTCCTATTTTCATCGACCCTACGATTGACGCTCAGCCAAACGCATCCAACCAGGACGGTAAGTGGGGGCTCTTTTACGGAAGCGGTGAGCTGAACGAAACAGACTCTGAGTTGTGGGTGGGCAACCGCATTGCTGGTTCCCGTGAGAACTACAGTGTATTTGCCAGAATTGCGTCAGTTGCGGTACCATCTGGGGCAACGATTGATGCGGCTTACCTGCGGCTGCGTAGTCTGGTTACGCTCGCGCCAACGACTTTCTATGCCTCGTGCTGGATGGTGGACGCGGACAATCCAGCAACGCCTACGACGTACGATGCTATTGAGAGTGCCCCGCGCACTGCGGCCTCGTCTTCGTGGAATAACCCAGCAGTAACAAACGGGGCCTGGGTCAATACATCGAGCTTGGCAGCGGCCATCCAGGAAGTCATCGACCGTCCTGGGTGGGTCAGCGGAAATGCCATGATCGCGGCTGTTGAAAACAACGGATCAGGCGCATCTACTTACCTGCCGTTTGCGAGCTACAACACATCGAGCTCGTATGCTCCGATATTGCACATCGAGTATTCCACTGGCGGATCGCCAGTCTCCATTCTACCTACGGGAATTGCGTCCGCCGAGGCGTTCGGGTCTCCCACAGTTTCTATAAGTGCAGCGATCGCGCCAAGCGGTATTCCATCTACAGAGCAGTTCGGCTCCGCTTCGGTACAGTCCGCTTACACCATTACAGGCAGCGGCATCCCGTCAGAAGAGCAGGCTGGTACGCCGACGATCACGGCGCACAACGACGTCTACCCTACGGGCATTCCTTCAGGAGAGCAAGTAAGCGGCCCCGCAGTCGTAGCGAGTAACGCGCTTGCACCTGGTTCTATTGGGTCGGCTGAGCAATTCGGAGCCCCGACTGTAGTTGCAACGAACACGTTGGCGCCGCAGGGCATTGGTTCTGCGGAGCAGTTCGGCAGCGCCTCGGTGGTCTCCCACTACGAGGTCACCTCTGCTGGCATACCTTCGCAGGAAGCGTTTGGTGAGCCCTCCGTAGTTCCTGGCGGCGTGTACGTGTCTGTGCAGGGCGTTCCATCAGCGGAGCAGTTCGGGCAGCCCACTATTACTGCAGGGTTCTCCGCGATTCTGCCAGCAGGCATTCCGTCTCAGGAGGCCTTCGGCACGCCTGGCGTGCCTGTTGGTGGTGTAACTGTGTCTGCGCAAGGTATTGCCAGCGCGGAGACCTTTGGGACACCCTCCACCAGGCTCGGCATCCAGGCGAGCAGCATTGCTGGTGCTGAAGCGTTCGGTACGCCTACCGTGTCTGTGGGGGCACGCACACTACAACCAACGAGTATCGCCTCACTGGAAGCGTTTGGCCAGGCAGCTCTGGCTGTTGGGCCTATTGCTGTATACCCAACGGGAATTGACAGTGCGGAAGCAGTGGGCACGCCAGCGCTCAACAACCTACCGCCACCGACTTATGTCACCCCTGCAGGAATTGTGTCTGGAGAGGCTCACGGAACGCCAGTCCTTGCAGTGGGTGGAGTCGGACTGTCCCCTGCAGGCGTCGCATCAGCAGAAGCATTCGGGGCAGGGGTAGTCGTTCCTGGGCCTGTACAAATATACCCAGAGGGGTTTGTAGACAGTGACCAGTTCGGTGTACCCACACTGGACAATACCTACCGAGTTTACCCTGTAGGCATATACGACGGCGCTGTTGGATTCCCGACAGTTCTGTCAGACCGCGCAATTCTGGCGAAGGTGTCTCTGGCAGACCAGCAGGTGGTGGTAGCCGCCCTTGTGGACAGGCGCGTGACCAGTCTTCGACTGAGTGACAGCGCGGCCACTGACGTAACCCTTATGGAAGAGTAGCCATGAAGCAAACAAGCTATGTATTAGGAGAGATGGTTCGGATCACGGCCACGTTCACATTGAACGGTGTTCCCGTTGCGCCGAGTACTGTAAAGTTCATTTTCCGCCTGCCTGCTGGCGCACCTCAGAGTACTATTGAGTACGAGATGGGTGGCGGAATTGTGCAGAGCCCGTCTATCGGTGTGTATGTTGTCGAAATAAGCGCCGCCTACCCTGGACAATGGCTCTACAGGGTGGCCTCGAGTGGCGTGCACCAGGGCGCATCGGAGAGCCAGTTCTTCGTTGAAGACAGCAAAGTAGTCTAGCCTTTCGGAGGATTGAATGGAAGTCAAGATTGATGAGTATCGTATCATGGGTACGGATCGCAACCTGCGTGAAGGCCCTGGTGTTCACCGCACCGTGACTGGTGAGGTCAAAAAGGGGCAGATCGTGCACTTCACCCTGGAAAACTACCAGCTCCGCAATGCTGGTGACGAAGGCCCTCGAGGAGTGGTCGGTGACCTGTGGCGCTTCTCCCCTGAGCTGGGCGGCTGGGTGTCTGTCGAAGAGTACTTCACAACCAAAGCCACAAAATAGTATCTATGCTATATAATACTGACTTGACATAAGACAGTAAGTATGGTATACTTTTGGTAATCACAGCTACTCAGGAGAGATTATGGGTTGGAGACAGCTTACTGATAGTGAGCGAACCGATTACTACGAGCGGTACAAGAGTGGTGAAAGCGTCGTTGCTCTGGCCAGTGAAGTGGGTGCCTATGCACCCACTTTTGAACGTAATTTGCGTCGGTGGGCTCAGAGTCAGCGCCAAGCTGACGAGCCTGCTGTGCAGAGCACGGAGGTCGAGCAACCATTGCAGGATCCAAAGCATGTCGAGGTATTCAGGCTACTGAAGTTGCGGCCTCGCTCGTTGGATGAGCTGAGCGAGCACCTCGACAGGTCGAAGACGTCGGTGCGGGCCATGCTGGCCGACATGAAGGCGGCTGGGTACGTGTTCAACGAGTCCGAAGAGAAGGTCACGTTCGACCCCACAGTGCGTCCCTCTCAGCGCAAGCCAGTGACTACGCTGGCGGATGAGCGCGGCCAGGTGGTTACATTCGGTGTGGCCAGTGACCCGCACGCGGGGTCGACACACTCGCAGCCGTCCGCGCTGAACAAGTTCATTGACATCGCCTACGAAGAGTACGGCGTGCGGGACTTGCTCTGGCCTGGCGACATCACCACAGGCGTGAACGGCTATCGTGGGCAGGAGGCCGACTTGATCCCAGCCTTGCGAGGCATGAGCAGGACGCCACACAGGGTGACCAACGGGCAGGTCAAGCTGGCGGACGCCTACATCCCGAAGAAGCCTGGCCTGCGCCACTTCGTGATGGGCGGCAACCATGACTACTGGCACGTTGTGAACGCGGGTATCGACGCAGTCAACGCACTCACCCAGCAGCGGGACGATATGTGGTTCGTCGGGTACGACATCGCGGACATTCCTCTGACCGACCGTGTCGATGTGCGCATGTGGCACCCCAGCGGCGGCATCCCGTATGCCTTCACGCACAAGCTGCAGAAGGGGCTCGAAGCAATGGCCTTTGAGGAACTTACGCGGGCCATCGTCGAGAACGACAACCCCAAGCTGCGCATCCTGCTGGCGGGCCATCTACACATCGAAGCAAAGTTTACTCGCGGCCCGATGGTTGCGGCGCACGTCGGATGCTTTGAGGGGCAGACCAACTACCTGAAGCAGAAAGGGTACTACCCGCAGGTTGGTGGCGCCATCTTCCGCGTGTGGCTGACGGACGCTGGCATGATCCAGCGAACCGAGTACACGTTCATCCCGTTCGTTGAGATCGAGAATGACTGGCAGAACTGGCCTGTGCCAGAAGCTCCTGCGGTGGTAGGGGAGCCAGACCAAGTGAAGGTTCTTTTCAGCGTTTAGAGGTGCTATACAAAATCAATCGGAGGTAAGATCGTGGCAGTTGCTCCAGCGAACGTACAAAAGAATGCGGGGTTGATTGAGTCGCTCCGCATGGGAACACGAGCAGAAGACCTCTTCAAGGAGGCGGCAGAGCGTGCTGGTGCCAGGATCCTACTGACCGCCTCGAGTGATCAAGACCGCACCGAGCACTGGGACTACCTGGTGCAGTTCCCAGATTACCCAAAGGCTCGTAAGGTCGATGTCAAAGCAATGAAATCGTTGGAGCGAGGCAGCGCCCCGCAAGACGAGTGGGTCTGCCTCGAGCTCCACGGAACTGCGGCAGCCAGCCAGGGCTGGCTGTTTGGCGGGCACTCAGACATGATCGCTTTTCAGAGCTCCGTTGGCTTCACCCTGGTACATCGTCGCAAGCTGGTGCAGCTGCTCCCTCCTCTCGTGGTGAGGGAGTTCGTGCCCAGGTCTAGCTTGGCCCTGTACAAGATCTACAGCCGAAAGGGGTACGAAGAGGTGACCTGGATTCGTTTTGCGGATCTATTTCGCCTGGGTGTCGTGTTCAAGAGCCTGCTCCTGGTAGATGGGCTCGGCTAGAGACTCCAGCGGTCGCCAGGACTGGCTTTGCGGTGCGCGTTCTTCGTATCAGACTGGGCCAGTGACAGGTAGTGCTCGACCATCTTCAAGGTAGAGTGCCCCAAAATCTTTTGCAAGTTGAATACGTCCCCACCGTTTCGTAGGAACTCGATTGCCATCGTGTGCCTGAAGCGGTGGGGATGTGTGTTTCTTACGCCAGCACGTTTGCCTGCTTCGACAAGCATCAGGCGAATGCTGTTACGATCCATCGGCCTGCCCTCACGAGTCAGCAGCAGCGGTGCGTCTTCGTACATATCCCCCTTACGGTCGGCCAGGTACTTCCACATATAGCGCAATGTATTCTTCCCCAGGTAGACGTGCCTGGAGGTGGTCTTGCGGCCTGTGCCGTGCGCATCCACGAAGATTTCACCCGTGGCTGTATTGACGTCTCCGATCTTCAGACGAGCCGCTTCACTGACGCGCAGTCCCGTGTCCAACAAGAGCATGACAATGAACGCGTCCCTTTAGATCTATCGTGCTGCCCTGGAAGGGACATAAGCGGTCTGCGATGTGGCTTGAAAAAAGTATACAAGCGGGCTGCGGTGTCTATGAAAAGTATACCACAAATGTGGCTCGTCAAGATAATAATCAGAATTATTATAAGCACGATTATTATAATGAAAAAGGCCTGGAAAATCCAGGCCTATTTCTATTCCAGGTTCTGCAAGTACACGATTGTCGGCACCAGGTGGGACACCGTCTGCTCAAGGATGGTACTGATTTCTTGCCAGAATCCGCGTGCCAGGCCTGCGCCGATCTTCGGCATGTGCACGGTGTACTCCTCCTCGAATGCTGTGTTGGCCACCTGTAGCAGACAGTCGTACAGTGCTCCGTAGATGAGGGGAACTGGGTTTTCCTTCCAGTGAAACAAACCGCGCTGGGCCACCATGTGGGCTACCATGATGTGCCCTCCGAAGGGACGGAAGATAGGCTGGAAAAATACGGTGCCGAGCAGGTAGTCGGGCTGCGTCACCCTGCTCTCTCGACGCAAGCGATCCTGGTAGTACCTCGTTGTTTCTGGGTACCTACGACTGAGTTCCCCAGAGAATCCCTTCCCCCAGTACCCGAGGTTGTTCACCACGTGGGCAATCATCGGGCGCTTGCCTGCAGGAAGAGTGGCGTCTCCCACGATGTAGTGTAGTTTACTCATTGTCACTGCTTCCCTCCTCTCCGTGCTTTAGAAACTCGATAGCTTGCTTCACGGCAGAAGCGAGGGTGTCCGCGTAGAAACTGTGTGGAGGCATCTCTACACCCTCATCGCTGGGATCGCGGAACTCCAGGTAAACCTTCCAGTAGTTTTCGGAGTTCTCAGTGATGATGCCCATGAGGTAGTTTCCCTCACAGGCGAGGTGCCCCAGCTCACTGATGGCGTCCACCAAGCTGGTAGCTTCCAGCGCGTCGGCCCTGGTTTTTTCAAGTCTTTTGGTCAGGTCACTCTTATTGTCGCGTAGCACAGCCAAGCAGTCGTCTTTGAAGTGAGGCTTTTGGAAGTCCAAGATGGTGCCGCAGTTGATACATCGGTATGTTCCACCACTCATTCCTCACCGCCTTTCAACGCATCTTTTCGATCCAATTCTGATTTCACATCAGCAAATTCATCCGCGTCCGCAACGATCAAAGCGAAAATCATTGGCGTTCCCGCCATAAGGTTGGAAACGGTTTGGTTGTCAACCATAATCGTGACGCTGCCGTGTTCTTTGCCAATTCTCGCATTTGTCACGTTCGACAATGGGAACGATTTGATTTTCAATTCCCGCTCGGCCATTGTTTTCAGGACATC
>CALLJA010000174.1 GCA_938008865.1 uncultured Anaerolineales bacterium | reverse complement strand
GTTACGCGCAAGCCATCGGTCAGCAGATTGAGGTTGTCCGCACGGACAGCCACGTCCACGGTGAGCGGCTGGTCGGTCTGGTTCTGTAAGACAACGGGCAACTCGAAGCGGTCGCCGAAATTGAGGAAGCGCGGCGCAGACGGGCGGACCATCAGCGGCAGGCGCGCCGTCAGCGCGGATTCGCCCTGGCCGAATTGCTGTCCGCCCGAGTCCACGGCCACGGCCAGGATGCGGTAGCGCGTCAGGTTATCGGGCAGTTGGACGGTCACGCGCGCCTGCCCGTCGGCGGAGGTCCGCAGGCTGGGTTCAAAGGCGGCCAGCGGATTGAAATCCGAGCGCACGGTCACGGCGTCGGGCGCTTCTCCACCGCCGCCCGATTTCGGCAGCATCTCCATGGCCTGGGCGGGCGCTTCGGTGGCGGCTGCCATGGGGGCCGCTATACTCATCGCCCTGGCCGCATTGGCTTGCTGGGCCAGGGTCTGCGGGTCGGCCAATAGGATGCTGGCGCGGCCATACACACTGGTCACCTCAGACGGGCGCTCGGCATAGAAGATGCCAAGCGGGTCGGCCTGCTGGTAGTTGGTCAGCGCCAGGATGGCTTCATCCACGACCACGACCGCCACTTCGGCATCGGGCACGGGTCGACCGTTCGCGTCCTCCACAGACACGGTCAGCGTGGTCTGGCCGCCAGGTTCGAGCTGCGACTGGTCGGGCGTTACTTCCACAGACAAAGTGCGCTGGATGGGCGGGATGCTGAGGTTCAACTGTCCGCTGGCAAAGGCGGGGCGGGAGTCGAGGTCTGTCAGCGGCTGGCCATCCTCGTCCAAGCGCGGAGCAGCGCCCGTCAAATCCACCTGGATGTTCAGGTTGGGAATGTGCCGCTCCTCGATGGGGATGCTCAACGTGATGGAGCCGCTCTCGATGCGGAAATGCTGGCTATACAGGATGCCGCCGCGGCTGACGGTCAGGATGCCATCGGCAGGGGTGAAGGGCGACTGCACCAAAACCTGGGCGGTATCGCCAGGCTGGTACGATTCCTTGTCGGGGATGAGCGTGGCCTGTTCCAATTCGACCCTGCGCGAGGCGGGGCGCTCACCGCCGCTGACCCAGCGCGTGATCTGACTCTCGTTCCTGCGGCCCTGGTCGTCGGCGACAATGGCCGTGATCCGATAGCGCCCGCCGATGGGCGTCTCGAACCTGCATACGCCAGGTTCGGCCGCGGAGGTCATTTCGCAGGTCTGCGTGTCGGCGGGCTGCTCGACCCATTCACCCTGCACATTCTTCCAATCCATGCGCGCGGCTTCGATTGTGACCGTCCTGCCGCTGACGGCGTTGCCGTCCAGGTCGGTGACGATGAAATCCACCACCAGCGGCGCGCCTTGCCCGACGAAGTAACGCTCGCTGCGCAGGCCCACGTACAAGTCGGCGGGATGCACCAGCAGCGAGGTGGAACTGGTCCACGCCTGACGGTTGACGTCCATGACCGTGGCCTGGGCGCTGATGCTGTACGGGCGCGGGTCGGTCTCGCCCTGCGGCGCAAAGTCGAGGCGCAGGGTGTGGACGCCGCCCGCGTCGGTCGTCCCGCTAAAGGTCTGGATCGCGCCCATCGTCTGCGGCCCGAATTCAAAGTCGAACCACCACCAGGGCTGCCAGATGCCGAAGGTGAAATCGTCCCAGTGCGGCGGCGCGTAACTGCCTGGCGTAGCGGTCACCAGCCAGGTGACGTCCGCATTGGGCAGGCCGCCGCCCGCATAATATTTGGCCTCGGTAAAGACCAGCGCGTGACCGCCCGCAAAATACGGACCCTGCGTCTCGTTGCGGGCAGTCACTTCATACTCGGGACGGCGGAACTCCTGAACCTGGAACGAGTGGCTGTATTGCGTCCCATCCAGGCCCTCCAGCCTGCCGAAAGCGGCAAAACTGACCTGGGCATAACCCAGGTTGACCGATTCGGGGATCGTAAAGGCCAGGTCGAATCCGCCCAGCGCATTGACATTCACCTGGCCCGAGAGGAGACTGTTCCCCAAACCATCGGTCACACTGTAGGTTGCCCCCGCCAACCCGGGCCCCGCCAGGCTGACGCCGCCGCTGGGCCCCGCGCCGATCTGGCGGATCCAGCCCTTGAGATGGACCTCCTCACCCGGGCGGTACATTTGGCGGTCATCGTACACATACCAGCGCAGGCTGTCGCGGCGCGAGACGGCCTGCCAGGAGTCGCTCCACCAATAACTGGCCGAACGCGGCAGCAAGGCCGAGTCGCGTCCCTTTTGCGCGCTGAGATAGGCCGCGCCCGCGGGGAGGTCGAAACGGGCAATGCCGTCCGCGTCAGTGCTGGAAGTGGAGGTCCCGTTCCCAGGCTGGATGCTCACCCCCGAAAGCGGAGTCCCGTCCTTGAGGTCGGTGGCCCAGGCTACCAACTGGCTGCCATCCGAAAACGCATCCAGCCCGATCTGCGTCACCTGCACCCAGGCAATGATGGTCTGCGAGAGCCGCCGCCAGCGGGCATCGTCGTCTTCCAGCAGGGCCCTGGGCGGCGCAACCACGACCACGAATTGGCCGTACCCGCCGCGCAGGTACGGCGACAGGTCGATATCCACCTGCGAGAGGGTATCGTCGGGCAGGTTCAAGCGCATGGCCCCATCATGAACAAGTTTGCCCGGCATCTCCGCCGAGCCATCGTTCCGATTCCAATTGCCCAAGGCGGTTATATACCCAGGCCAGTCTGCGGGTTCGACGGCGTAAATTTGCACATCCAATTTCGCATGATTGATGGCATATACCGACAAGGCAGGTTTCTTCAGCGAGGGGTCCACGGTGATGAAATTCTGCCCCACGCCGAACAGGGTCGGCTCGGCCTTGCCCACCTTGAAGGTCAGCCTGGCGTCCCTGCCCAATGTCTGTCCATAGATATCCTGGACCTGGCCGGAGATGGTGACGGTGTACGTGGTCTGGCCTTTTGTCTGTCCGCTAACGACCACATTCGAAGAATACCAATCGACCGACAGCCCGGGCACCTCGGGCGAGACGCGCAGCATATTCTCGGCGTACTTCTCCATGTCGATCGGATTATTGAATTGGATACTGAAGGGCGAAAGCGGCGGGCAGGCGCCCTCACCGTACCAGGAACACGAATGCTGCACAATGGCCAGCGGCGCGTAGGTGGAGAACCCAAAGGTCTGCGCCTCCTTCGTCAACAGCGGACCTTCGGCCGAGGGCGTGCCGGGGCCGACCGTCACTGTGACGGATGTGTTCGGCGCAAAGGCTTCCACCGCCCGAAACGCGATCCAGCGCCCCTCGGGCGCGCCTTCGGCCATCTGACCTGCGGCCTGGTCCCGTTTCAGGTCGTCCCCGTCCGCCAGCACGATGCTGGCCTGCCTGCCGCCCGCGTTCACGCGCAGGGTCGGCAGCACCGAAAGCGGGTCGATGCGCTGGTCGAAGACGATCACGAAGACCGGGTCGAGCGGCTGCGGCGAACTCGCAGGGTAACTGGAAACAATCTTCGGCGCAGGCGTGGAGAAGGTCCACGCGACGGCCTCAGCCAGCAAATTGCCGCTGGCCGACTTCGTCCCAGCCGGCACGCTGACGCGATATTCAGTGGCCTTGGGCAGGCGGTCGATCTGGGCCGAGTCGTACTCAAAGGTCAGGGTGCGCGTACCCAGCCAGCGCCAGGTCCCGGGCAGGGCTGGCTCGATCTGCACCGGCGCGTCTTTGGCGGCCAGGTCGCCCACCGTCCCCAGCGGGACCATGGGCTGATTAAAGGTAATGCTGATGACGGGCGCGATGGGAATTTCACCCTGCGGCGCGTAACGCAACACACGAAGCGGGCCGTTATCGATCCCGACCGGGGGCCGCTCCGCATTGGCAGGCGGAAACGAGTCCTGGACGGTTTCGCCCGGGCGCGGCGGCGGCAACAGGTCCTGCGGCGGCTTGAAATCCACCTGCTCACCCCCCGTCGGCAGCGGCGGGATTCGCCCCAGCAGTTGCGCCGCCTCTTCCCCAGAAAGCGGCTCACCCGTCCCCAGCGCAAGCGGCGCGGATGTTTCGCCCCCCGCCTGGCCCGCACTGAGTTGGATGTTCAGGTCATAGGGTTGGCCCGTTGGGACGGGCGTGCCCGCGGCGGGGACGGCCGTTCCGTCACCCGCCAGCGGCGTGATGGGGACAGCCGTCAGCGGGGCCAGCGGCGCGAAATTTCCGAGCCACCAACCCAGGGCGGTCAGCCCTGCCAGGCCAGCTACGATCAAGGCAATGCGCCCTGCGGCAGATGATCTTGCTCGATTCTCGTTCATGGAAGAAGCCCTCCTTGCCCAGGTGGAACATGCGGATGAAAAAATCCACGCGCAAGACGCCGCGCAACAAGAACATGTTCCCGCCTGCGCACTTTCATCATACAAGACCCGCAACAGGCCGTCAAGAAAGCGCCGCGCGCCCATTTTGTGACGCTTTGCACAATATGGTATAAATGTCACCTGGAAAGCATAAGGATATGCCTAGCCGCCTCTCTGCGATTAAGGCATAATAACCGCAAACAGGTCTATTACATGAAATTAAGTGAAATCATTCGTCTCGTGCAAGGCACAGTGCTCAACCCGGAGGCCCTGGTCGATCATGAGATCATCGGCGGCTGCGGCGCGGACCTGATGAGCGACGTGCTGGCCGTGGTCAAACCCGAAGCGGTGCTGATGACGGGGCTGTGCAATTTGCAGGTCGTCCGCACGGCGGAAATGGCCGACGTGCGCGCCATCGTCTTCCTGCGCGGCAAACTGCCCACGCCCGAGATGGTGGAACTGGCCACGCAAAAGAACATTCCGCTCATCTCCAGCCAGCATGGCATGTTCGAATGCTGCGGCCGCCTGTACTGTTCGGGCCTGCGCAGTTTCGAGACGAATATGAACGGCAGCCATGAGTAACACCCTCCAGGAAACCCAGGGGCGCAAGGGGCGCCCGATCACCGACAACGACGCGCAGGACATTACGCGCATCGAGGAACTTTCCTACGACCTGCGCATCTTCGAGGTGATGAGCCGCGAAGTCTTCACCCTCGCCCCCGCTCAAACCATGCGCGAAGGGATCGAACTGTTGCGCGTCAAGCGCATCTCGGGCGCGCCCGTGGTAGCCGACGGTCAATTGGTGGGCATCCTCAGCACCGAAGACCTGATGCGCGCCCTCACGCAAAACGACCTGAACGCCCCCATCCGCAACTACATGACGGTCAACGTCATCAGCGTCAAGTCCTACGAGCCCGTAGTCAAGGCGATCGAGACCTTCACGCGCACCAACATCGGCCGCCTGCCCGTGACCAACGAGAAGGACGAACTGGTGGGCATGATCACCAAGGGCGACATCACACGCGGCGTGCTGGTGGCCATCCGCAAGGATTACAAGGAAGAGGAGATCCGCCGCTACCGCGTGCGGCATCTGTTCGAAGATATCACCTCGGACCGCACCAGCCTGATCCTGCGCTACCAGATCAAGCCGCGCGACTTCGTCAACGGCGGGCAGGCCTCCAGCCACATCAAACGCGCGATGCTGCGGCTGGGCGCCACAGCGCAGTTGGCCCGTCAGTGCGGCATCGCCGTCTACGAAGCCGAGATGAACCTGATCATCCACACCACCAACGGCGGCATCCTGCGTGTGCAGATCGAACCGCACCGCATCCTGATGCAAACCACCGACGACGGCCCGGGCATCCCAGACGTGAACAAGGCCCTGCAGCCGGGCTGGTCCACCGCCCCACAGGAGGCCCGCAACATGGGCTTCGGCGCGGGCATGGGCCTGGTCAACATCAAGAGCTGCGTGGATAAGATGGAAATCTTCTCAGGCGCAGGCAAGGGGACGCGCCTGATGATGGAGATCCACCTGCGGCCCGAGGAAAAGTTCAGCGCCGCCGAAGGGACCGAGGAGCCTGGCATCTGACCAAGGAGCTGGTATGACCCTGCAAGAGATCATCGCCAAACTAAACCTCAAAGTTCTCACCGCCCCCAGAGATTTCTCTGCCATCATGCCCAAAGGCGGATACGCCTCCGACCTGCTGAGTTGCGTCATGGCAGGCGCCCAACCCGACAATGTATGGGTCACCCTGCAAGCGCACATGAACGTGGTGGCTGTGGCGTCATTGCGGGAAGTGGCGGTGGTGATCATCACCGAGGGCGCCCAGCCCGAAGCGGACGTCATCGCCAAGGCGAATGAACAAGGCGTGATCCTCCTCTCCACCTCCGCGCCGAGCTATGAAGTGATCGGACAGTTGTGGGAGATGGGAATTCAGTAATTTCCGTCATTGCGAGGAGGGCGATAGCCCGACGAAGCAATCTCATGTTATTGGGAGCCTGCACTGATGGGTGGTTTCGACACCGCACTTGCGTTCGGTGCAAGTGTACGGGCGAGAAGATCACTCGCCCTACTCAACCACCAGTCTCTGTAATGACAAAAAATGTTCCTTTACCGCGCTGAACTGCACGTACACACCGTCCTCTCGCCCTGCGCGGGCGTGGAGATGATTCCGCCTGTGATCGTGCAGTCTGCGCTGGAGAAGGGCATCCGCCTGCTCGCGGTCACCGACCACAACCAGACGGCCAATATCGGTGCGGTAATGGAAGCGGCGCGAGGGACGGGGCTATCCGTGCTGGCAGGCATGGAACTGCAGACGCGGGAAGAGGTCCACGTGTTGTGCCTGTTCGATGGTCTGGACCAGGCCGAGGCGTGGCAGCGCAGCGTGGACCTGCACTTTGGGAGCATCCTCAACGACGAGGAACATAT
>CALLJA010000173.1 GCA_938008865.1 uncultured Anaerolineales bacterium | reverse complement strand
GGTCCGCTCATGTCGGAATACGTCTTCGGCTATTTGTTGCTGCACGAGCGCAATATCTTGCAGCACGTCGAATCGCAAAGGCAGGGACGCTGGAATGGCCTGATGACGGGCACCCTGCGCGGCAAGACCATCGGCCTGATGGGCGTCGGCTCGATCGGCGCACACGTGGCGGGCACGGCCAAACATTTCGGCATGACCGTGCGCGGATTCACCCGCGCCAGCGAGGACTGCGCCGACGTGGACACCTACTTCCACGCGAACCTGCCCGCCTTCGCCGCGGGTCTCGATTATCTGGTCAACATCCTGCCCAACACGCGCGCGACGCGTCAGTTGATCAACGCGTCGGTGCTGGCGGCACTGCCCGCGCACGCACTCTTCGTCAACGTGGGACGCGGCAGCGCGGTGGACGAACCCGCTTTGGCGGCGGCGCTGGCCGAGGGTCGGCTGCGCGGCGCGGTGTTGGACGTCTTCCAGCAGGAGCCGCTTCCGCCCGAGCACGTCTTCTGGCGCACGCCCAACCTGTTGATCACGTCGCACACCGCCGCGCCGAGTTTCCCGAAGGACCTCGCCGCGTTGTTCGTCGAAAATTACCGCCGCTTCGTGAGCGGACAGCCGTTGAAATATCAGGTGGATTTTGAGCGCGGATATTGAGTCAGCGCCCAGGCCAGCAGCAGGAGCAGCAGGCCCGTCGCGTCGAAGGCGATGAAGCGCAGGATGGAGGTCCGCAGGAGCAGGTGGTCCGCCGTCAGCGTGGACAGGATGTAGCTTTCCCCGATCAGACCCGTGGCCTGCATCCCCACCGACAGGATCAGCGCCAGCCGAAAGCGGACCGGGTGCAGGGCGGCGGGCAGGTAGGGGAGGTTCCACATCAGGAACAGCACCCCCACCCCGCGGACGGCGGCTTCGCCCGCCGCGCCCGAGAGTTCATACGCGCCGACGAAGCGCGCGGGCCAGCCGATGAATTGAACCGCCGCCTGCACGTTCCAGGCGGCGACAAAGGCGATCAACAGGCGGGAGGTCCAGAGGCGCATCTTATTGTTTGGACGGCGCCAGCAACTCCAACATGCGGCGGGTGGCCTCGGCCACTTCCGCCACCGCCGCGTCGAAGGCGGCCTGGTTGGCGCGGGACGGCTTGCGGTATCCGCTCACTTTGCGGACGTATTGCAGGGCGGCTTCGTACACTTCCGTCTCCGTGGCTGGACGGTCGGGGAGGCGCAGGGGTTTGATGCTTCGGCACATGGGAACTCCTTTTCCTGATTATAGAACACCATCAAACAAAAAAGGCCGCATCTCTCGACGCGGCCTTTCGCTTTCCGTACGTTTATACCTTACCCGTGATCATCGCCATCTTCAACTCGCCGATGGCCTTGGTGATCTCGATCTCACGCGGACAGGCCATGGTGCAGTTGAAGACCGTATGACAGCGGGCGATGCCGTCGGTCTCGGTGATGACGTGCATACGCTTATCGGCGGCCTCGTCGCGGCTGTCGAAGATGAAGCGGTGAGCTGTCACCAGCGCAGCGGGTCCCAGGTATTCCTCCCCGCCCCAGAACGACGGGCAGGAGGTGGTGCAGGCCGCACACAGGATGCATTTGGTGGTCTCGTCGAAGCGGGCGCGCTGCTCGGGTGATTGCAGACGCTCGCGTCCGCCCTCGGGCAGCGGACTATCGTTGATGAACCAGGGCAGCACCTTCTTGTAATTATCGAAGAAGGGTTCCATATCAACGATCAGGTCCTTGATGACCTTCAGGCCGAGCAGCGGCTCGACCGTGATCTTCGTGCCCACATCGCGGACGAGGGTTTTGCAGGCCAGATGATTGCGGCCGTTGATGCGCAGCGCGTCCGAGCCGCATACGCCGTGGGCGCACGAACGGCGGAACGAGAGCGTGCCGTCGGTGTGACCCTTGACCACTTCGAGCAGGTCGAGCACGCGGTCGGTCTCCTGGGCCTCGAGGGTGTACGTTTCGTAGTGGAAGGTCTTGTCCACTTCGGGGTTGTAGCGGAAGATTTTCAGGGTTACCTGCATGGTCGCCTCACTAGTAAACGCGTTCCTTGGGTTGGTACTTGGTAATGACCACCGGCTTGTAGCCGATCTGCACCTTGCCGTCCTTCTTCCAGGCCAGGGTGTGTTTGAGCCAGTTCTGGTCGTCGCGTTTGGGGAAGTCCTCGCGCGAGTGGCCGCCGCGGCTCTCCTGGCGGTTGAGGGCGCATTCGGCCACCACCTCGGCCACGTCGAGCATGTTGCCCAGTTCCCAGGCGTTGAGCAGTTCGGTGTTGAAGATGCGGCCGGTGTCGGTCACCTTGACCTGCTGATAGCGTTCCTTCAACTCGTGGACCTTCTGGATGGCATCCTTCATGCCCTTTTCGTTGCGGTAGATGCCCACATCGTCGAACATGACCTTCTTCATTTCATTCGCGATGTCGAAGGCGTTTTCCTTGCCCGAGCCGTTGCGCAGGGCGTCGAACTGGGCGCGGGCGGGGGCGTCCGCGTCGGCGGGCAGGGGCGCGAAGTCCGTGCTACTGGCGTATTCGGCGGCGCGCAGGCCCGCGTGTTTGCCGAACACCACCAGGTCCAGCAGGGAGTTGGTCCCCAGGCGGTTGGCGCCGTGGACAGAAACGCAGGCGCATTCGCCCGCCGCGAACAAGCCAGGGAAGGGCGTGCTCTTATCGTCGATGACCACTTCGCCGTACTTGTTGGTGGGGATGCCGCCCATCGTGTAATGCGCGGTCGGCTGGATCGGCATCATCTGGGTGATCGGGTCCACGCCCAGGTAGACGCGGCAGAAGTCGATGATGTCGGGCAGTTTGGCCAGCACCTGCTCGCCGGTGATGGTGTAGGGGGAACCGTCGGGGTTGGTGCGGCCGTCCATGGCGGCATATTTGATAACGGATTCAGGCCGAACGTCGAGGTAGACGTAGTTCGAGCCGTTCACGCCGCGTCCCTCGCGGATCTCGGTGTAGATGGCGCGGCTGACCACGTCGCGCGAGGCCAGGTCCTTGACGGTCGGCGCGTACTTCGGCATGAAACGTTCGCCCTTGCCGTTGATCAGGATGCCGCCCTCGCCGCGAACGCCTTCGGTGATGAGGATGCCCAGCTTGTAGATGCCCGTCGGATGGAATTGGAAGAATTCCATGTCTTCGAGCGGCAGGCCGCGGCGCAGCAGGATGGCAGCGCCGTCGCCGGTATAGGCGTAGGCGTTCGAGGTGACCTCGAAGATGCGGCCGTGTCCGCCCGTGGCGAAGATGACAGCCTTGGCGTGGAAGGTGTGAACCTCACCCGTTGCCAATTCCACAGCCACCACGCCGACGGTCTTGCCGTCCACGCTGAGGAAGTCCAGCACCTGATATTCGTCGTAGAAAGTAACGTTGTTCTTGAGACACTGCTGATACAGCGTTTGCAGGATCATGTGCCCCGTGCGGTCGGCGGCATGGGCCGCGCGGCGGACGGGTTTGCCCGTGACGTTATTGGTGTGGCCGCCGAACGGGCGCTGGGAGATCTTGCCCTCGGGCGTGCGGTCGAAGGGCAGGCCCATGTGCTCCAGTTCGAGCACGGCGTCGATGGCTTCGTTGGTCATGAACTCGATGGCGTCCTGGTCGCCCAGGTAATCCGAACCTTTGACCGTGTCATAGGTGTGCCATTCGGGTTTGTCTTCTTCGTAATTTCCCAGCGCAGCCGAGATGCCGCCCTGGGCCGCGCCCGTGTGGGAACGCGTGGGATACAACTTGCTGATGACCGCCGTCTTTGCGCCGCGCGAGGCATACAGGCCTGCCATCAGGCCCGCGCCGCCCGCGCCGACGACGACCACGTCGAATTGGTGAATGGTCATGGAT
>CALLJA010000172.1 GCA_938008865.1 uncultured Anaerolineales bacterium | reverse complement strand
GCCACACCGAAGATCAACAGGATGATGCCGATCAACGTGGAATACAGCAGGGTCAAACGAAGGCGCAGGGACATAAGATCAAAGAAGCCGCCCGGTGAGGGGCGGCTGTTGGGTTAGGGATTTTCGCGCAGGACATAGCCCACACCGCGCACGGTGTGGATGAGGCGGGGTTCGTTCTCGGCCTCCAGTTTCTGGCGCAGGTAGCGAATGTACACTTCCAGCACGTTACTCTCGCCGCCAAAGTCGTAGCCCCACACGCGGTCGAAGATGACCTCGCGGGTGAGCACCTGCTTGGGATGGCGCAGGAACAACTCGAGCAGCTCGTACTCCTTGGCGGTCAGCGAGACCAGGCGGCTGCCACGCGAAGCCTGCCGCGAACCGGTATCCAGCGAGAGGTCCGCAAACTTGAGCACGGGCACGCGCTCGGGCTGGGTGCGGCGCAGCAGCGCGCGGATGCGGGCCAGCACCTCGTCGAGGTTGAACGGTTTGACGAGGTAATCGTCCGCGCCCGCATCCAGGCCCTGCACGCGGTCCTGAACGGTGTCTTTGGCGGTCAACATCAGGATCGGCAGGGAGCCGCCGGTACGCAGGCGATGGCAAACCTCCAGGCCATCCATGCCGGGCAGCATCCAATCCAGAATGACGAGATCGGGGTTGTGGTCACGCGCCAGGATCAGGCCGGTGCGGCCATCGGTGGCGGTGTCCACGGCGTACCCTTCATAGGCGAGGCTGCGCTGCAAGAGCTTCAGGATCGCCTGGTCGTCTTCGATGATCAGTATGCGCTCATTCATAGGTCGCTCCTATGCAAAATATACCACAATGTTTGGTAGAATGCCCACATGCCCTTCAGCAAGAGACTCTTCGACCTGCTCACCTCGGCGCTCGCGCTGATCGTGCTGTCGCCCGTCCTGGCGTTGACCGCCCTGTTGGTGCGAATTCAACTCGGGGGGCCGATCCTCTTCCGCCAGCAGCGGCCAGGCTACAAGGGACGCCCGTTCCACATCTTCAAATTTCGGACGATGATCGACCGCTTCGCCCCGGACGGCAGCCTGCTGCCCGACGCCGAGCGGCTCACCCGCTTTGGGCGCGTCCTGCGCTCCACCTCGCTGGACGAGTTGCCCGAACTCTTCAACATCCTGCGCGGCGAGATGAGCGTGGTCGGCCCGCGCCCGCTGCTGATGGAGTACCTGCCGCTCTACTCCGCCGAACAGGCCCGCCGCCACGACATTCCGCCCGGCCTGACGGGCTGGGCCCAGGTCCACGGACGCAACGCCCTCTCCTGGCAGGACAAGTTCCGCCTGGACGTGTGGTACGTGGACCACTGGAGTTTCTGGCTGGACCTCAAGATCATCTTCCTGACCCTGGTCAAAGTCTTCAAACGCGAAGGCATTACCCAGGAGGGCCAGGCCACGGCGGAAAAGTTTACGGGAAACAACTGACCCGCCTTCTTGACAGCCTTTCCGAGGCGGGTATAATCCCACCCATCGACAGCGCGAAGACAAGTAACTTCATCAGCCGTACAGAGAGCCGTCGGGCAGTGCGAGACGGTCGGCGCAGAATGTGAAATCCACTTCGCCAGGTTTTCTTCGCAGGGACGGTTCGCAAGAAGTCATCTTGCACCGCCGTAAGAAGAACGGTCTCGCCCGTTATCGCGACTCCAAGGTTGTAATGCAAATCAATGATTTGCACACAACGAAAGCAGGTGGCACCACGAGACGCCCCTCGTCCTGCAAACGGACCGGGGGCGTATTCTATTCCCGCACGGAGGTGCATCATGCTCGACATCAATCTGATCCGCGAAACCCCAGACGTGGTCCGCAAGGCCATGCAAGACCGCCAGATGGACCCCAGCCCGGTCGACTCCATCCTGCAACTGGATGAGAAGCGCCGCGGCCTGCTCTCGGAAGTGGAGAAGCTCAAAGCGGAGCGCAACGCCGTCTCGAAGGAGATCGGCCGCATGAAAGACCCCGCCGAACGCGAGGCCAAAGTGGCCGCCATGCGCGTCGTCGGCGACCAGATCGCCGCGTTGGACAAGGAACTGGCCGAAGTGGAGTCCAGCCTCAGCGGGTTGACCGCCACCCTGCCCAACATCCCTGATCCGCGCACACCCTACGGCGTGGACGACAGCGAGAACATCGTCATCAAGACGATTGGCCAGCCGCGCCAGTTCGACTTCACCCCCAAGCCGCACTGGGACCTTGGGCCTGCCCTCGGCATCATCGACTTTGAGCGCGGCACCAAGCTGACAGGCTCCCGCTTCTACGTGCTGAGCGGCGCGGGCGCCCGCCTGCAGCGCGCGCTGATCGCCTGGATGCTCGACCTGCACACCCGCCAGGGTTACCGAGAACAGTACCTGCCCTTCATGGTCAAGACCGCCACGGTCTTCGGTGCGGGCCAACTGCCCAAGTTCGCTGACAACCTCTACCGCGACCACGAAGAGGATTACTACTTCGTGCCGACCGCCGAGGTCCCGTTGACCGGCCTGCATATGGACGAAATCCTCGACGAGGCCTCCCTGCCGCGCATGTACACCGCCTACACGCCGTGCTTCCGCCGCGAAAAGATGAGCGCGGGCCGCGACGTGCGCGGTATCAAACGCGGACATCAATTCGACAAGGTCGAGATGTATATTTACTGCAAGCCCGAGGAATCGGAGGCCCTGCACCAGAAGATGCTGGCCGATGCCGAGCAGACCTGCGCCCAGTTAGGCATCCCCTACCGCGTCAAACAACTCTGCACGGGTGACATCGGCTTTGGCTCAACCATGACCTACGATCTCGAGTTGTGGGCACCCGGCTGCGACGAGTGGCTCGAAGTCTCCTCGGTTTCGAACGTGACCGACTTCCAGTCGCGGCGAGCCAACATCAAGTATCGTCCCGCCGAGGGCGGGAAGATCAAACTGCTGCACACGCTCAACGGCTCGGGGCTGGGACTTCCGCGCACGCTAATCGCTGTCATGGAAAACTATCAGCAGGCCGACGGCTC
>CALLJA010000171.1 GCA_938008865.1 uncultured Anaerolineales bacterium | reverse complement strand
CCCCGCACCGACATCCCCCCCGAGGAATTTCCGCGCCTAATCAAGGATCGCCGCGGCCTGCTCTGGGTGGATTTCTCGGGTGAGACGCCCGAGGCCAGCCTGCCCGTACTCGAATCCTTCGGCTTCCATCCGCTTGCCATCGACGACGCCCTGCAAGAGATCCACTCGCCCAAGGTGGACGACTGGGACGAATACCTGTACATCGTGCTGAACTATATGATGGTCAGCGCCGACTGGGAGTCCGCCATTGACGAGCTCGACGTCTTCGTCGGACGCAACTACATCGTCACCCATCACGACCAACCGATGGACTTCGTGGACGAGGTCTGGGCCCTGTACCTGCGCGATCCGCGTCACGCCCACGAGGGCGCCGACCATCTGCTCTACCGCCTGGCCGACAACCTGGTGACCCACTACATGCCGATCGTCGAGCGCGTGGATGAGGCTCTGGACGAGATCGAGGACCAAGTCTTCGACCGTCCCTCGCCCGCCACCCTGCAACACCTCTTCACCCTCAAACGCCTGCTTCTGACCATGCGGCGTGTCACCCTGCCCCAGCGCGAAGTGCTCAATAAACTGGCCCGCGACGACTTCCGCGTGATCGACCCGCGCGACCGCATCTTCTTCCGCGACATCTACGACCACCTGGTCCGCGTCCACGACCTGAATGAAAGCCTGCGCGACCTGGTGGGCGGCGTGCTCGACACCTACCTCTCGGTGGTCAACAACCGCATGAATGAAGTGATGAAGACCCTCACCATCATCACCACCCTATTCATGCCGATCACCTTCATTACCGGTTTCTTTGGCATGAACTTCTTCGAGCCTGTGGCTCAACTATTCAACTGGACCAGCCGCCAAGCCTTTGCGGCAATGCTGGCCGTTACCGGTCTGCTGCCCATCATCATGTTCTTTTGGATGCGCCGCCGAACTTGGGTATAAGCGCGATAACAACTACCGTGGCGGGTGTAGTTCAGTGGTAGAACGCTTGCTTCCCAAGCAAGCTATTGCAGGTTCGCGCTTCGCAAACTGTGCAAGCCTGCCCTGGCTGCCTGATGACTTCAGGAAAGCCTAAATTTTGCCCCCGCGCGGGTCTTGACACAGAACAGGCGTTCGGGTATCATTTCTAGCACAAATGAGCGATTTATGCTTTTAAGCCAGAAATCTGGCAGGAGACCCGCATGATGATGATGGTTCGAAAAAGCAAAGGCCTCGGCGAACGCCACCAGAGAATCCTGGATTTCCTTGAGGAATATCAGAAGGAAAATAAATATCCGCCTTCCATCCGCGAGATCGGCGAAAAGACGGGCATCTCATCCACCTCGGTGGTGAACTATTATCTAGACCAGTTGGAAAAACAGGGCCTGATCGAACGCGACCGCAAGATCTCGCGCGGTGTGCGTCTATCCAATGCCAGCGCCCTGACCGACGCCGTACGCGTGCCAATCCTGGGCCCCATCGCCGCTGGTCCGCTGATGCTGGTCCCCGAGCCGGGCGTGGACTACATGAACGACAAGGAATACAAGGCGGTCGAGATCGCCCGCAGCCTGCTCCCTGCCACCCGGGATAACAGCAACGACCTGTACGCTCTCGAAGTCAAAGGCGACTCGATGATCGACGCCATGATCAACGACGGCGACATCGTTGTGATGAAGAAGGCGGTTGAGGCCCGAAACGGCGAGATGGTCGCGGTCCGCGTAGACGATGAGTATACCCTCAAGTATTTCTTCAAGGAAAAAGACGGTTACCGCCTCCAGCCCGCCAACCCGACCATGAAGCCCATTCACGTCCCCAAGAGCAAACCGCTCGAGATCAACGGCAAGGTGGTCATGGTCATCCGCAGGATGGGCCTGGTCGCTTGAACCCCCCGATACAAAAAGACGGTCCCCTCGCAAGGGGACCGTCTTTTGATTCGAACAGAAAAACTTACGCGACCTCGATGACCGCGCCAGCTTCCTCGAGCTTCTTCTTGGCGTCCGTGGCGGCATCCTTGCCCACAGCGGAGAGGATCTTGCCACCGGCGGTCTCGGCCAGGGTCTTGGCTTCGCCCAGGCCCAGGCTGGTCAACTGGCGGATGACCTTGATGACCTCGATCTTCTTGGGGCCAGCATCTTTGATGACCACGTCGAACTCGGTCTTCTCTTCGACGGGCTCGGCAGCGGCGGCGGCGCCACCACCGACAGCGGCCACGGCCACAGGAGCGGCGGCGGAAACGCCCCACTTCTCTTCGAGCATCTTGACGAGTTCAGCCGCCTCGAGGACGGACAGGGTGGAGAGTTCCTCCACGAATTTTTCGAGCTTCTCAGACATTGTTATTACTCCTTACCTTGCCAGGTAATAATTTTTGATTTTGGTTACGAAACGGCTTGCGCCGTCACATTCGAACTTACGCCGCGGCGGGGGCCTTCTCAGAGAAAGCCTTGACCACAGCCGCCAAACCACGCGCGGGTTCGGCGATGGTACGGACCAGTTTGCCGGCCGGGGCCTGGAGCACACCCAAAAGTTGGGCGCGCATGACAGGCAGCGGAGGCATGTCAGCCAGAGCCTTGACCTGGGCGGGATTAAGCGCCTGCCCAGCCATGAAGCCAGCCTTCACCTTGAAGAACTCGTTGCCTTTCATGGCCTCGTTCAAGGCCTTGGCGGTCGAAGCCGGATCCGTGAACGCGAACGACACGGCCGTGCTTTTCACGAGAGCATCAGCGGGCAGATTCATACCCTGCTCACTGAAGGCGCGCCGGACCAGGGTATTCTTGACGATATGGAACTCGCCGCCCGAGTCACGCACCTTGGCGCGCATGGCATCCAACATCTTCATGTTGGCGCCGCTGTACTCCACCAGGATGACTGCCTGACTGCGCTTCAGCCAGTCCTGATATTGGTCCAGGACCTCCTGTTTGCGCTGCTTGGAAATTGCCAAAGGAAATTCACCTCCTTTCAGTAAAAAAGTCTTTGCCACTTACAGGCAAAGACTTTTTGCTGTTCACAAGGAACACCCTTGGCAGGGAACGGCCTCACAGCCGTATTATGCAAATCGTCTCCACCTGAGCAGGAAATTAAGTCTCTCTTTCGAGAGACACCCGCCGTCACTGGCGAAGTGGCTTGCTAGGTTTTGATCGGGTAGAACTACCCGTTGACCTCAAGAGCAGCAGCCTCACTCGGGTCGACCTTGATGGCCGGGCCCATGGTAGCGGCAACCGTAATGTGCTTGATATAGGCACCCTTCGCACCAGACGGGCGGGCCTTGCGGATCGCGTCCATCAGAGCGGCGAAGTTCTCGTGCAATTTCTCAGGAGTGAAGGAGGCCTTCCCCACAGAGACGTGGATATTACCGGTCTTGTCAAGGCGGAATTCCACGCGGCCAGCCTTGGCTTCCTTGATGGCGCGCTCCAAATCCTGGGCGGGGACCACCGTGCCAGCCTTCGGGTTCGGCATCAAGCCGCGGGGGCCAAGCACACGGCCGAGGCGGCCGACCTTGCCCATCGCGTCCGGCGTGGCGATCGCCACGTCGAAGTCGAGCGCGCCGCCTTCGATCTTCTTCAG
>CALLJA010000170.1 GCA_938008865.1 uncultured Anaerolineales bacterium | reverse complement strand
AAGCCCGGGCCGCTGACCGCGCACGAACAGCGCATCATGCAGATGCACCCGCAATACGCCTACGAACTGATGCTGCTGATTCCCTTCCTCCAGCCCGCCATCGACATCCCCTACTGTCATCACGAAAAATGGGACGGCACGGGCTATCCGCGCGGGCTGCGGGGCGAACAGATTCCCCTGGCGGCGCGCATCTTCTCGGTGGCCGACGTCTGGGACGCGCTGACCACCGACCGTCCCTACCGCGCAGCCTGGTCGAAGGAAAAGGCGCGCGAGTATATCTCCACCCAGTCGGGTTTGTATTTCGATCCCAAGATCGTTGCAAAATTTCTGGAATTGCTCGACGCGCGCCTATAACCCGGCGTCGCGCGCCAGCAGGTCTGCCACACGCTCGCGGCGCTGGATGAGCCTGGCCTGCCCGCCCTCCAGCCACAGCACGGCGGGCCGCCGCGCCCCGTTGTAATTGCTGGACATGCTCAACTGGTACGCGCCGCTCATCGGCACGGCCACCCATTCCCCCGCCTCGATTCTCGGCATCATCAACCCTTTGAGGATGACATCCCCCGACTCGCAATACGGCCCCGCCAGGTGGACCCGCTCGACTCGTTCCCGGCCCAGGCCTGTCACCGTCAAAGCGGAATATCCCGCCCCGTACAGCGCAAAACGCGGATTGTCCGCCAGGCCGCCGTCGGTCAACAGCCAGGTATGGTCGCCGCGCACCTTGCGCCCGCCCACGCGATAGACCGCCACGCCCGCCCGCGCGATCAGGCTGCGGCCCGGTTCCAGGTGCAGGCGCGGCAGGTCCAGCCCGCGCGCGCGACAACCCTCGACCACGGCCTCGGCCACGCCGCGCACGTACTCCGCGATGGGCGGGTTGGGCAGTTCGTCCTCGCGATAGGCCATGCCCCAGCCGCCGCCCGGGCAAAAGTGCCAATCGCCCGAAAAGCCGACCTCCGCTGCCAGGTCCAGGGCCAGGTCGATCGCAGGCAGGAGCGGCTCGGGGTCACGGAAGTTCGATCCCTGGTGAAAGTGGATACCCGTCAGCGGCAGGCGATGCGCTTTGCAGAAATCAGCCGCCGCCAGCCACTCCTCGCGGGTCATGCCGAACTTGCTGTCGTACTGGCCCGTCTGCGTGTGGGCGTGGTGCGTGTCCACGGCGATGCCAGGCTGGAGCCGCAGCCACAACGCGGGCAGGGATTCGAACTGCGGGGCCAGCGCGGCGATCTGCTCCAACTCGGAGAGGTGGTCCACCACCAGCGTGCCCGCCTGCCGCAGCGCGGACTCTAAATCGGCGGCCGATTTGTTCACACCATGCACGAGCATCGACGATTTCTCGACATGCGCCGCAGCCGCGATGGCGATCTCGCCTTCGCCTGTGCAGTCGAGCCATAACCCGCTCTGGCGAGTCCACTGGGCCACGGCCAGGTTGAGGAAGGCCTTGCCCGCGTAGGTCAGACCCCAGGGCGCGGGGTAATGCGCCGAGAGGGCGTCCGCGTAGGCGGCCACGGCGTTGTCCATGGTGGCGCGGTCGTAGAGATAGAGCGGCGTACCGTACTCGCGCGCCAGGTCGGCCAGGGCCAGCCCGTCCAGGGTCAGGCGGTCGTCTTGTAGTGAAATGGTGTCGGGGAAGAGTAAAAGTCGATCCATAAACAAAGAACAGGATCGCTCCTGTTCTACTCGCTAAAGAAAAGGTACCACCACTCCTGCCAATTCGGCATCGGCGTGGGCGGCGGGGTCGGCTCGGGGGTGTTGAGCGGGTCGCTGCCGGGCACGCCCAGCGGCACCACCATCTGGTCGCCTTCCTGGGCCATGCCCGCCTCGCTGCGCGCCCACTCGTTGACCGCCTCGGTGGAAGCCGCAAAGGCCACCTGTGTTTGCAAGGCCACCTGGGTCTGCGCCAGTTGGGTGGCCTGCGCGCGGCGCAGGTCGGCCTGTTTGCTGAGGGTGTTGAGCGATTCCAGGCGACGGTTGAGGTCTACCACCATCAGGATCAACAGGATGACCCCCGCAAAGATCAACACGCGCCGAAAATTGATGGGAAGGTTGGGCATGGAGGGTATCTTACTCTCGATTTAACAACTTGGCAAGAAACATGATCGAAAGAAAGGCGGTGCGGAACCCGGGCCTGCGTGCCGAAAAAACGCAAATTCCGTGAACCAACACCCGCACGAGATATTGGTTCACGGAATCGAAGTCAGGACCTCGGATTACGGCAGGCCAAACGCCTTTACCAGGAAGACCGCCATTTGAGCGCGATTCGTCGCCGCCACGGGACAATAACTCCCGCCGCCACAGCCGGTGGTGATGCCCTCTTTCGCCAACTGCTCGATCCAGGCCGCGGCCCAGTAATTCGTGGGCACATCGATGAAGTTACCACTGGCCGCTGGCGGGGCATAACTGCTCCCATACTTGGCGCGCAGCAGGAAGACCGCCATCTGGTCACGGGTGACCGCCGTGTCGGGGCAGTAATTCCCGTTCCCGCAGCCGCTGGTAATGCCTTCCGCCTGAAGCTGCTCGATCCAGGCCGCAGCCCAATGCGTGGCAGGGATGTCGTGGAAGACCGTCCCGCTCGCGGCTGGCGGGCTGTACGCGCTGCCATGCTTGCCGCGCAGCAAAAAGACCGCCATCTGGGCGCGATTGACAGGCGACTCGGGGCAGTACATGACCGGGTTGGCGGAACAGCCGCCAGTAACGCCGGCGTTGGCAAGGCGCTGGATGAACGACCAGGCCCAGTAGGAAGCGGGTACATCCGTGAAGGTCGTGGAAAGATCGACCTTTGCTACAAAAGCGTCACGGCTCCCACCTGCATACCCTGTGATCGGTTTACCCCATTCGGATGCGCTGTATCCCGCAATAAAAGCCCTTCCTTTTGGGTCCAATGCAATGTCATTTGCAGTATCCAAATTGCTTCCACCCAGAAACGTGCTTCCAGTGAGAATACCGGAGGAGGACAGTCTTGCAACGAACCCATCATACGTGCCCGCAAAAGCACTCATGGGATTTCCCCAACTACCACTCGCTCCGCCCACGACAAAGATGCTTCCATCCTTCCCCACCGCAATACTATTGCTCCCGTCTCCGCCTGCTCCTCCCAGGAATGTATTCCACAATAAAGCGCCCGACGGAGCAAGACCGGCAGCAAACGCATCCCGTTCACCACTGAACGGGCGCACGGGATTCCCCCAGGTTGCGGTTCCGCCCAGCCCTTCATCGCTGAAGCCTGACACGTACACATTCCCGTTGGGGGCCACTGCAATCCCATCGGCCTCATCGTGCTCCGCGCCGCCCAGGAAGGTATTCCACAGCACGGCTCCGGAGGCATCCAACTTTGCCGCGAAGGCATCGCTGAAGCCGCCGCTGTAGGCCCTGACCGGTGTTCCCCAGGTCTGGTCGCTGTAGCCTGTCAGGTAGAGGTTGCTGCCGTCGGTGGTCAGATTCCAGGCTTCGTCGCCGCCAGCGCCGCCTAAAAAGGTATTCCACACCAGGCCGCCGGAGGGATTTAACCTGGCGGCAAAGGCATCACCATATCCATTGTAGGCATGGAGCGGTGTGCCCCACGTGGAGGAGCTGCCTCCCGCAACCAGGATGTTCCCACTGTTGTCCAAGGTCAGAAAGCCTTCATCATATCCGCTCCCGCCCAGGAAGGTGTTCCACACCAGATGGCCGGAGGAATCCAGTTTGGCTACGAAGGCATCGGAATCACCGGCATGGGCGCGCAGCGGGCTGCCCCAGGCGGTATCGCTGCCCCCGGCCAGGTATACATTTCCGCTGGCATCGATGGCGATACTGGAACCCCAATCATCTCCCGCTCCGCCCAGGAACGTATTCCACACGAGATTCCCGTTGGAATCCAGCCTGGCGACAAAGGCATCCATGCCG
>CALLJA010000169.1 GCA_938008865.1 uncultured Anaerolineales bacterium | reverse complement strand
ATTGCTGATCATTTAAGACCGGTAGCTCTGTTGGGGTTACTGTTGGAGAAGATGTCTCAGTAGGCATTATAGTTGGAGTGGAGATAACAACTTCAGGTTGATTCTGCGATGTAATTTCCAATGCAACATCAGTAGGAGTCACAAGAGTAGGGGTTGAACCAAAACCGCCCATCATAGGCTCAGGCTTTTGTTTTCTGCTATCGTATTTCAAAAATAATACAGCAGCGGCAAGCAGTGCAAGACCAGACGCACCTAAAATAATTCTGAACAAAGGTTTATATTTTTGGGAATCTTTAGGGGATCCAGGAAGGGGGTAATCTTGGGGGTTGGACATATTTGCCTCCGTAATGTATTGTCACATATTATAAAAAACGAATTTACGAATGTAAATGGTTTCAAGCCCTATCCTACGCGTGCTCTGCAGCAGATACCCAGTTCATTCTGCTTGCCGTCTGTAATCCTGGTAGTAGTAGGGTGGGGGAGGGCCGCCTCATCGTCATTGTGAGGGCGGTGCTTGTCCGTCCGAAGCAATCTCCACACCAAGAGAATGAGATTGCGTCGTCGGCCTGCGGACTCCTCGCAAGGACGGAAGGCGCACGAGTGGGGGAGCGCCCTTGCGCTCGTTTTCCTTCTTTTCACCCTTTTGTTTTCGATAAGTATTATTATCGAAAACATTGACAAATCCAGGAAAACCCCTATAATGAAGGCATGTCCACTCCCGTCCGCCCGCAGACTGTGACGATCGCAGACGCAATGCGCAGGTATTTGGACATGGTGAAGCTGGCGCGCAGCAGGCCCACCATGCTTGCGTATAAGAACGCCCTGCACGCCTTCAGCGATGTGCTCCGAAAAAATTCCCTCGACCCCGAGAGCACCCCTGCTGAAACCCTCACAGAAGATTTGATCTCTCCGCTGGCGGAACATCTCAAGGTCTACGCCCCCGCCACCGAGCAAATGTACATGCAGGCCGTCAAGGGCTTCTTCGAGTTCGTCGACTCGGAGCGCCTGGCGCCCATCAACCAGTCCCGCGTGCGCGTGCTTATACGACAACGTTCGCGCCGTCCAGGCGTGCGCTTCCCGCAGTTCCCCGCCGAGGACATCGAGCGCCTGCTGAAACAGGTGGAAAACGTCGAAAATCTGACGATTTCTGCGCCCGAGGCCGCCGAAGACGCCCCTATCGTTCGGTTACGCGCATATCGCGACCGCGCCTTCCTGCTGACCCTGGCGGATACGGGCCTGCGCGTCCACGAGGCCTGCAAGCTCAGGCGCGGCGACATCGACTGGAACGAGCAGCGCGCCATCATCATCGGCAAGGGCGACAAGCAGGCCGTGATCCGCTTTACCTCGCGCTCGATCCAGGCCATCCGCGACTACCTCGCCCAACGCGCCGCCCTCGACGGGAACTCAGGCAGGCAGCTCTCCGCCCTGCCGCTCTTCGCCCGTCACGACAAGGGCGCGGGCAAGAAGGTCAAGCCGATGACGCCCACCACGGGCCGCAACATCGTCAAGGAACGGGTGGCGCAGTTCCTTGGTCAGGAACTGGTCGGCAAGATCACGCCCCACTCCTTCCGCCACTACTTCGTCACCTCGGTCCTGCAGACCACGGGCAACCTGCGCATCGCCCAGGAACTGGCGCGTCACAAGAATATCCAGGTTACGCAGCGGTATACCCACCTATCGAACGAAGAACTGGACAAGGCTTATTACGAGGCCTTCGAACGGAAGAAGAAGTAACTCCCCTGCCCTACCTGTCAAAACAAGTGAGGCGCATCTTGAAGATGCGCCTCACTTCTATTTTCATGATCCGTAAAACGCCGCATTATCCTGAATGCTCGGACGCAGGTCCACCACCTCCCCTGCCCCGAGGACGCGCGTCATGGACAGGCTCACGGCCTCGCCGCGGTGGTTGACGCCGTCATAACGGCCTGAGAGTCCAGGCGCGTTGAGCACCTCCCCGCCCTGGGCGCGGAAGGCCGCGGGGACCTCGTCCAACGGGAAGATGGCGCGGTACGGGCACTCGGGCACGCAGGCGCCGCAGTCGATGCAGGTAGCGGGATCGATGTAGTAGGTTGGCCAGCCCGCGTTCGGGTCCCCGGGTTGGATGCATTCCACGGGGCAGACTTCGGAACATCCGTTGTCGCGCAGGCACAGGCTGGTAATTACGTGGGTCATGAGGGTCTCCTTTGGCGATTCCCTCTCGCGGTCGAGCGAGGGTGTTTAAGCACAAGTCGCTGTTCCACCAAAAAAGATAC
>CALLJA010000168.1 GCA_938008865.1 uncultured Anaerolineales bacterium | reverse complement strand
TCCCTCTTTCCTCTTTTAGCTTCTCCAGTTCAGCCCGCAGCTTTGAATCGGGTTCCACTTCGGGCGGAGTCCAGCCCTGCGTCACCGCGCGGACGTATTGTCCCGTGCCGCCGACCAGCAGCGGCAATCTTCCACGCGCGTGGATGTCGGCGATGATCTCGTGCGCACTCTGTTGGAACATGGCCAGCGACCAGGTCTCGTCGGGGTCGGCCACGTCGATCAGGTGATGCGGCGCGCGCGCCTGCTCGGCGGGCGTGGGCTTGGCCGTGCCGATGTCCATGCCGCGATAGAACAGGCGCGAATCGGCCGAGACGATCTCGCCGTTGAGACGCTCCGCGAGGCGGATGGCGAGTTCGGTCTTGCCTACGGCTGTCGGGCCGACGATGAGGAGCAGGGGAGGTTTGGTCATGTTTGAGAATCAAAGAACCCGTTTTTGAAGAAACGGGTCCGCTTATATTTCATCTTCTTTTGGGATCAGGGGTTCGATTTGCAAGATCAGCGCTGGCAGGTCTTTCTGGATTGTGTCCCAGACTGCTTCATAATTTACTCGAAAATACTCATGGATCAAACGGTTGCGCATGCCGACCATTTCGTTCCACGGAATTTGCGGATTTACTTTGCGCATTTTCGAGGAAATTTTCGATGCTGCTTCCCCAATGATTTCCAAAGGCCGCATGACGGCGCTTTGAAGCAGATCATTATCCTCGAACTCGCTTTTCTTGACGCCCTCGACAAACTTCAATGCCTGACGAGCTGCAATAAGGATGTCGAGCAGGTAGGCATCATCGCGCCGCATAGATCACTTTTGCGCTTTCCAGAATGTTTTTACGGCGGATGTAGTTGGCACTTTTTTCGATGGCTTTGCGCTCAACCATATCCACATCCCGTCCCAGGATTTCTTTTAGTTCATTTTGCATTCGGGCAAGGTCGAACAGGCTGATTTTTGCATTGGGCGCAAAGGAAACCAATAGATCAATATCACTGGTCGGACGAAAGTCTTCTCGAAGGATGGAACCAAAAGCGGCAAGTTCCGAAACCTTCCAACGCTTACAAAACTCCGCCAACTTTTTTCTGGGAAGGGAGATTTGCAATTTGGGACGTGAAATGGTTTGAGTAACCATAATTCAAATTATACTCTGAGTAGAGTGGCTACGATGCATCCTGCTTTCACAAGATGCTCTCAAAGTGTGTGATGACAGGCTTCTCCCCTGGCCTGCCCTCGACCGCGATGACATCGATCTGCCAATGGTCGATGTTGTGTTCGGCGGCGTAGTGCTCGGCGGCGGCGAGCATGTGCTGTTGTTTGCGCGCAGAGATGGCCACCTCGGGCGGACCGAACGAATCCGACGTGCGCGTTTTGACCTCGATGAATACGGTCACGTCGCCGTGCTGGGCCACCAGGTCGATCTCGCCGTAGGGTGTGCGGACGTTGCGAGCCAGCATTTCGCAGCCTTGCGCAATGAGATACTCCGCTGCGGCGGATTCACCCCATTGGCCAATGTGTTGATTGTGGGTGCGGGGTTTGGTGGGCATGAGGGTGTTTACCCTTTTGGGTACGATGCCGGCTTCGCTCAGCGCAAAGTTAGTTTAGAAACTTCTCCATCAGGCTGCGCAGGCGCACGTTGAGTCCGCGCTTGCGGGGAGTTGAGTCATAGACCAGACGCTCGTAATGCTTGAGCATCAGCTTGCTGGTCCGCTCGATGGCGTATTCGGTGGAGGCTTTTCGGGCTGATTCCCCCATGCGCTGGACCAGTTTCGGGTCCAGGCACAGGCGGGTTAGTTTGGCGGTGTAGGCTGCCAGGTCGTGCGTGGATAGGAAGCCCGTCTCGCCATCGCGCACGGTGTCGCCCACGCCGGGCGAATGGATGCCAACCACAGGCAGGCCTGCGCCCATGGCTTCGATGACCGACAGCGGATGCACCTCGGTGACCGAGGCGGTGACGAAGATGTCGCCCATGGCAAGGTAGGCGGGCAGCTGCTCGTAGGGGATCATGCCCGTGAAGCGCACGCGGTTCTGGACCTTCAGTTCGACGGCCAGCGACCGTAATTCTTCCATCACGGGTTGGGCGCCGCTGCCGATGACCAGCAAGTGGACGTTCTCGACCGCCTGGGCCACGCCCGCAAAGGCGCGCAGCAGGAAGTCGAGATTCTTTTCCACGGCCAGCCGCCCCGCGTAGACGAGCAGGATATCGCCCGCCTTGTAGTCGAAATCTGCGCGTTTGAGCGGATGTGCTTCGTAGAAACGGCGCAAGTCCACGCCGTTGGGTACCACCTCAATGGGGCTTTCCACACCCAACTGGCGCAGGACTTTTTCCATGCCTGCCGAGGGCGAAACGACCAGGTCCACAGCCGAGCAAAACGAGGGCATGTAGGCTTGCAGCAATCCCTGGCTGACCTCTTCAGGCATGAGAGGCAGGTAGGCTTGCGCGTACAGGTCATAGCGGGTATGGTTAGTGAACAGGATGGGGATCTGGAGCGGGCGGCAGTAATGCAAGGCCAGGCGTCCACTCAGGAAGGGATGATGCACGTGGGCCACATCCATGGTCTGCAGGGCCTTCTTGGCGGCGCGAGAATAGCGCAGGGATAGGTAATAACCTGTGTCGGCCAGCGGCAGCCCGGGCGAGCGAATGACGCGCGGGTCGCCGTCCGCGTATTCCAGGTCGCCAAAAGTGAAGATGTACACATCGTGCCCCGCCTGTTCGAGGTAGCGTTTGTTCAGGTCGATGTAATTCGTGATGCCACTGACATGCGGCTTGTACGTATCTGCCATCATTCCGATGCGCATGAGACCTCTTTCTGGTTATGCGGCAATCCTAAGGCATACGGGGAATCGAGTCAAGCGCCCATTGGGTGGAGATTGCGCGTCGGCGGGCGCGCTTTCGTTTTCTGGTAGAATGACTCATCGAGGTAACCATGACAGCGAAGTTGATCTTACGCGGTAAGGAATTTGAAGTGCGCGCGGGTATGACCCTGCTGGACGCGCTGAAGAAGAGCAATATCGTACCTGAGTCGGTCATTGGCGTGCGCGACGGCGAGATGATCGTCGAGGATGAGATCCTGCGCAACGGCGACGTGATCAAACTGGTGGCCGTTATCTCGGGAGGCTAGCCCATGAAGTGTAAAAAGTGCGGGACCAAGGCTTCGGTTAACATGCGCCAGCATCGCATGGCGTTGTGTAAGGAGCATTACCTGGAGTGGATCCCCGAGCAGACCGAGCGGTTTATCAAGAAGTATGAGATGTTCACCCATCAGGACAAAATCCTGGTGGCGGTCTCGGGCGGCAAGGACTCGCTCTCGCTGTGGGATATCCTCGTCAGACTCGGCTACCGGGCCGACGGGATGTACATCGGCCTGGGCATCGACGGGGGAGTCGACTACTCGTCCGAGTCACACCGCCTGACACAGCAATTCGCCGACGCGCGCGGATTGAAACTTCATGTTGTGGATGTGGAGCGCGAGTACGGCCAGTCGATACCCATGCTGGCGGAAAAGACCCATCGCGGATACGGCAAACCGTGCTCGGTGTGCGGGCTAGTCAAGCGCCATGAGATGAACCGTATCGCGCGCGACCTGGGTTACAACGTCCTGGCGACAGGCCACAACCTCGACGACGAGGCGGCCGTGCTCTTTGGCAATACCCTGGCCTGGGAGAGTATGTTCCTGCTGCGGCAGGGTCCCGTCCTGCCCGAGGCCGACGGGCTGGCTCGCAAGGTCAAGCCGTTGTGCCGCTTTTATGAGCGCGAGATGGCCGCGTACGCGCTGTTGGCAGGCATCGAATATATCTATGAGGAGTGTCCCTTTGCGGAAGGGTCCACTTCTATTTACTACAAGGAACTCCTCAACCAATTGGAAACCACCCGCCCGGGCGCAAAATTGACCTTCTAC
Organism: uncultured Anaerolineales bacterium; assembly: GCA_938008865.1. Lineage (GTDB taxonomy): Bacteria > Chloroflexota > Anaerolineae > Anaerolineales > Villigracilaceae > JACPVF01. The sequence continues at coordinate 3,896 of CALLJA010000168.1, read as the reverse complement.
CTGCGTTTCCTTGAAGCCCGCGCCAACGGACTGTTCCGCGAAGAGACCGAAGCCGCGCGCAATCTGCATCCCTGCACCCGCTGCGGGCAACCCACCACCGCGCCCGATTTGTGTTCGTTCTGCCGCATGATCGAGAAGGTCAACCAAACCGATGCTCAGGAGAGCCAATGACTACCAACAATAGCACCAAAGTGAAGCAGCCGCCCGTCCTGTTCGATAAGACCCAGGCCCTGATCGCGCGCCTGAACCAGATGCTGGGCGGCAGGCTGATCACCTACTGGAACAATCCGCGCGGAAGCGTTTGCCAGGACGACGTGGTGGCGCTCTACGAACTGCTCGAAAACCTCGAAAAACAAGAGACCATTTACCTGTTCATCAAATCCAGCGGTGGCAGCGGACAGTCGTCCCTGCTGCTGGTCAACCTGCTGCGCCAGCACTGCGAGAAGGTCGTGGCCGTCATTCCGTTGGAATGCGCTTCGGCTGCCACGATGATCGCCCTTGGCGCGAACGAGATCCAGATGGGACCGATGGCCTATCTGACCGCCGTGGACACGTCCCTGACCCATTCACTTTCTCCCATCGACCGTGACAACGACCGCGTGAGCGTCAGCCTGGACGAGTTGACCCGCGTCGTGCGCCTGTGGCAGGCCCAGAATTCCGACGCCAAGGGCAACCCCTATCAGGAACTCTTCCAGTATGTGCACCCGCTGGTGATCGGGGCAGTGGACCGTGCTGAATCGCTTTCGATCATGTTGTGCAAGGAGATCCTATCGCATCACATCAAGGACGAGAGCGTTGCTAATCAGATCGCGTCCACGCTGAACTCGAAGTACCCATCGCATAGTTACCCGATCCTGTACAACGAGGCCCAGCGTATCGGCCTGAACGTCAGGCGGCTCGACCCGCAGGTCAACTCGCTGCTGCTGGAGCTGAACGAGCTGTACAGCGAGATGGGCCAGCGCGCCACCACCGACTTCGACGACACCCACGCCCACGGCAACGAGATCCTCAACATCTGGGAATCGACCGACGTGCAGGTCTTCTACCAGCAGGACAAGGACTGGTTTTACCGCACCGAAGAGCGCCGTTGGATCACGCTCAACGACAACTCGAGTTGGCGCCGCCTGCAGAAGGTGGGAAACAAGGTGGAGAAATCCATCTTGCATATCGCATAGCCAAAAACGTCATTGCGAGCGTTCATTGCGAAGCAACCTCCTCCTAAAATCGGGAGTTTGCTTCGGGCCAAGCACTCTCGCAACAGCACTTGCAAAAAAACTGTGCAAAACCTGTGCATCTTGATAGTTTTTGCAAGGGTTTTTGGTTGAAAATAGCGGCCAGTTTCAGAACTGACCGCTTTCTATTTTGACCCACCCAAGGTGATAGAATTCACACATGGCAAAACTTGCTTCTCTCAAATTCAACGATCCCGCTCCGAACGTGGAACTTTTCGACACGGAGGGGAATCCCGTCCAACTGGCCTCGCTTTGGAAGGACAAGGTTTTGGTATTGGCCTTCACGCGTCATTTCGGCTGCCCGCAGTGCAAGGACCTGGCCGACCGCCTGGTCGAGGTCCAGCCGCAGCTGACGGAGAAGGGACTGGCCCTGGCCCTGGTAACGCATGCCACGCCCGCCGAGGCGAAGGAATTTTGCGCCCAACGCGCCCCGGGCATCCGTTGTCTGGCAGATCCCGATCGGGCGGCGTACCAGGCCTACGGTCTGGGGCGCGGGACGCTCTGGCAGACGCTGCTCTCGCCCAATATCTGGCGGTCCAACCGTCGGCTGGAGCAGACAAAGGGCTACAAGCCCGAGACCCCGCCGCCCGGGCAGGACGCCTTCCAGATGTCGGGCACGTTCATCATCGGCACGGATGGCCGCATCCGCCTGCCATATTATTACGAAGACATCGCCGACCATCCGCCCGTGGACCTGTTGCTGCATGGCCTGATGGGGCTGCAATGGTCCGAGCCGTTCGAAAAGCCGCTCCACGAATAGGATTGTATGGGACTTTCAACTTATCTCGCTCTCAAGGAAATCTGGCGCAACCGGGGACGTTTCTTCCTGGTCGCGCTGGTTATTGCGTTGATCACGCTGCTGGTGCTGTTCATTGCCGCGCTTGGCGAGGGGCTGGGCACCAACAACCGTCAGTACGTGGCCAACCTGGATGCGCAACTGGTGGTCTTCCTGGATAAATCGGATTTCATCATTTCCTCCAGCCGTCTCGACCAGTCGACGCTGAAGGCTGTCCGCCGTGTGGATGGGATCGTCGAGGCCGGGCCGATCTCCACCTCTTCGACCGCCATCCTGCTCGATAATGGGAAGGTGCTGAAGGTCTCGATGCTGGGCGTGGAACCTGGCCGCCCGGGCCTGCCGCCCGTTGTAGAAGGCCGCACCTATCAGACGCAACTGGCAAAGGAAGCCGTCATCGACCGCAACGTGGCCCTGCGCTCCGACATCAAAGTCGGCGACGAGATCACCATCCGCTCCACACAGGGGACGAAGGATGAGTTCTTCACCCTCAAGGTGGTGGGGTTGACCGAAGGCCAGGCCTACTTCTTTGCGCCGACCATCTTCGTCCCGCCCTCGACCTGGGAGCGGGTGCGGCCCAAGTCGGAGGCGGAGGCCAACAAGACCATCCCCGACATCAACGTGATCGCCGTCAAGCTCGAAGACCCGGGCCAGGCCGAGGCGATGAAGACCAAGATCGAGTTGCTGGTATCCAATGTGCAGGCGGCCGATATCGAGACGACCATCCAAAATATCCCCGGTTATTCGGCCCAGCAGGGAACCGTGCAGACGCAGGGCGTTTTCACCCTGTTGATCGGCGTGCTGGTCATCGGCGGATTCTTCCAGATCCAGATCCTGCAAAAGGTGCCGCAGATCGGCGTGCTTAAAGCCATCGGCTCCTCGAATGGCGTGGTGGGGCTGGCCGCCGTGATCCAGATCATGGTGGTGACCGCCATCGGCGTGGGCATCGGCGGCCTGCTGACGTATGTCTTCTCGCTGTTCTTCCCGCCGACCATTCCGCTGGTGTTCAACGGCAACGCTTCAGCGCTGGCCATTGCGGCCCTGCTGTTCATCGGCCCGGCAGGTGGGCTGGTCTCCGTTATTTATGCGGTGCGCATCGAACCGCTCAAGGCCCTGCGCCTTTCGTAAGGAGTGAAAGATGAGCACTGTTGCACTCGAAGTCAAGAATGTGGTCAAGACCTTTACCGTGGACGGCGGCAAGATCAACGCCGTGGATGATGTCTCGTTCCAGGTCCATGCGGGCGAGTTCGTGGCGCTGGTCGGACCGAGCGGCTCGGGCAAGACGACCATGCTGTCTATTCTGGCCGCGCTGCTGACTCCCACCAGCGGACAGGTGCTGATCGATGGCCAGGACCTGGCAAAGATGAGCGAGAAGCAGCGCGTGGTACTGCGCCGCGAGAAGATCGGTTTCACATTCCAGTCCAACAACCTGATTCCGTACCTGACTGCCAAGGAGAATGTGGAGTTCATGCTGCGCCTGAATGGCAAGGCCAACCGCGCGGGGCGCATGCGCTCGCAGGAATTGCTGGCCCGCCTGGGACTGAACGACCGCCTGCACAACCTGCCCGCGCAAATGTCGGGCGGACAGCAGCAGCGCGTGGCCATCGCCCGCGCGCTGATCCACAACCCCACGGTGGTGCTGGCCGACGAGCCGACCGCTTCGCTGGATACCGAGCGCGCCTTTCAGGTGGTGGAGACCTTCGCCAACCTGATCCACGAGAATAACCGCGCGGGCATCATGGTCACACACGACCTGCGCATGTGCAAATACGTAGACCGCATACTCCAGATGCGCGACGGAAAACTGGTGCAGATTTACGCGACGAAGGATGAGGTCATGGCTTTGGCGAGGGGCGGGGATCATTAGTTCG
>CALLJA010000167.1 GCA_938008865.1 uncultured Anaerolineales bacterium | reverse complement strand
TGCGGATCGAGTTCGCCAAATCGAGCCAGGCCGACCACGCCGCGCTGGTGCCTGGCCTGCGCCGCGAGGGGACGCGGGTCAGCTTTCAGGCGGAAGAGATGCTGAGCGCCTACCACACCTTCCGCGCGGCGGTGGAATTGGCGGGGTGAAGAAAGACAAAAGAGACCCTGGGTTTCCTAGGGCCTCTTTTCAATTTGCGCGTAGGCAAGCGATTTGTTTTGAAATCCAAAGTAACTACTGCTGGTTTTGAACCAAGGCGCGGAAGGAGTTCAGTTCATCCAGCATTTTTTGGACGCGCTGGACGTTGAGGGTGATCTCCTGCTCGAAGGCGGACGGTTCGGCAGGGACGATCTGTCCTTCGATATATTCCAGCCATTCAGCCGCGTCGCGCTGGGCGCGGACCACGCCCTTGGGAGATTTGATGAGGACCATGACGCGGTTTTGCGAGACGGCCACGTCTTCGACCACGCCGTACCAGTGCTGTACCTTGACCAGCGCGCCTGGCTTGAGCCAGGCGGGGGGATTCATCTTCTCATCCATTCGATAAAAGCCTTTCTGCCGCTGGCTTAGTCCAGCAGCATGACTTTTACGCTTTCCAATAAAGTTGGGATTTCATTCTGGACAACATCCCAGACGATCTCGTCGCTCACGCCGAAATAGTTGTGGGCTACGATGTCGCGGAAGCCTGCGATCTTGCGCCATTTGACGTGCGGATATTTTTGCCGCCGTTCCTCGGAGATATTCTTGGCGGCTTCGCCGATGATCTCCAGATTGCGCAGGACTGCATCGAAGTGCAGGTCGTCTTTTATGAACTGCTGGTAGCTCATCCCGCGAGTGTATTTGAGCACCTTTTCGCAGGCGGACTCGATATCTGCCAGGTATAGGGTTTCATCCCGTGACATGGACCAGGTCCTTTTCCACGTAGGGTCTCATGCGCGGCTTAATGGCCTGCGGCAGGACCAGGTCCACCTTGCGGCCCAGCAGGTCTTCGAGATAGAACCTGGTGTCCATGAAGGCATCGAAGGTGACGGGACCGTCGAACTCCACCAGGACGTCCACGTCGCTATCCTCGCGCTCCTCGCCGCGCGCCACTGACCCGAAGATGGACAGGGACTTCACGCCCAGGCGTTTCAACTGGGCGCGATGCTGGCGGAGCAGGGAAATGACCGATTGCGCTGTCATGCCTCCATTATAACCCGAGCCCGCCTCTCGCTGCTCTACACCGCCTGGCGCGTGTGGAAGGTGACTGGCAACAAGGTGGCCTGGACCACGGGCATGTACCTGGCGTTGATGCTGGATGCGGTGTTGTAGATTGGAACGCGGATGTGTGCCCGAAAGGGTAAAACGCGGAGAAGTTCGTAATGTTTTGGAGGCATAACAAACGTAGTAGTTCCCGACGAAGATGTGTAATCAAATTAACATCAATGCTATTACCCAAACAAGGCAAACAATAATTGTAACAACACCACCGATAATGCTCATCCATGCGTAATATGCCTCGACGCCAGGCTTTTTCATTGTATTTTTATAAGCCCGATCAGCAGACTCATCGCCTTCGAGAAAGCGAATCAACCCAATGTATAATTTTTCATTCAGGGGCAGGCTGAATTCGCCGCTGCGAAGTACACCCCATCCACGCCTAATCGCGGTAATAGCCAAAATAATTAATACTGGGATTAGACAAAGAGCTTCGCTCATTTGATTATCCACGGCAACATCCTCCAGAAAGTTTTTCTTGTAAGCAAATCATCGAGATCAATAGAGATAAAAGCCTTTCAGAACATTATGTACTAATCCTAAAACACTACCAACTGCCCCAAATTCAGGTACCAGAGAAATTGTATCCAGCGCTACAGCTGTATAATCTCTATCGCCTTGAGCAATATCCCAGCCGTTATCGTAAGCCTCTACACCTGATATAGACCAATTGAAAAGTTTCGCTCCCTCCGCATAAGTGGCAGGAAGTTGGGCAATTGGAATCGCATCTCCAATAATACCTAATAAATCTATTGCAACATCATCCCAGGGAACCAAAGAGGCATCCCATCCTATTTTTCGGTCACCTGTGGCTACCATCTTTACATAATCGCCAGATGAACAGTAAGATTCATTGCCAGATTCACATATAATATATTCGTTCTGTTCCTGGAGAACAGCATCGTGAAATTGATCTTGGGATGTGTAATCACCACCGTCATCCCTTGTATCGCCTTCGTCAACCATATGCCCTGTTGGGTCATTATATCGGACAGGATTATTGTTGGTATACGCATATCGATCCCAGGCTTGCGTTCCCTGCTCCTGCGGAATCATCGTATCCGCCTGGGCGGACCTGCCGAGGGCGGGGTCATACCAGCGGGCGTTGTAGAACATCAGGCCGAAGCCCTTGGTGGTGCTGCTGGTGGTGGGGTCGTCCATGTAGGAGTACTGTCCCGTGTA
>CALLJA010000166.1 GCA_938008865.1 uncultured Anaerolineales bacterium | reverse complement strand
AGACACATAAAAGCAATGACCTTCGGCGTCTGTGTGTATGACGCTTTACACTGGCAGGGACTTTCACAAAGGGCCATAATCAGGGTGGCGGCAATTCCCGCCTATTCTTGTCCAACTTCTCATATAAGGAGAAATGAATGCCCGCGAAAGGTTGGATCGAAGTCAGCGATCTCTACTGTAAAGGATGCGAACTTTGCATCAGCGCATGTCCGCAGGGGGTGATGGAACTGGACATGTCCCGCCTTACCCCGAAGGGCTACCACCCCGCGCACACGTTCAAAGACGGTTGCACGGGGTGTGCTATTTGTGCCCTGGTCTGTCCCGATGCCGCGATCACCGTTTATCGGGAAGTGACGAAAGCCGTGCCAGCCGCAGGATAACCCGATGATGTAGGGACACGGCGGGACGGTTCAGCCGTCCACTTCCCATTCCTTTGCCGCGCCCCTACAGGAGAAAAACAAACAAAATGGCAAAAGAACTTTGGAAAGGCAATGAAGCCATCGCCGAAGCCGCCGTCCGCGCGGGGTTGCAGGCTTATTTCGGCTACCCGATCACGCCGCAGACCGAGATCCTCGAATACCTGTCGCGGCGCATGCCCGAACTGGGCCGCGCCTTCGTACAGGCTGAGAGCGAACTGGGCGCGATCAACATGGTCTATGGCGCGGCCTGCACGGGCGCGCGCGTAATGTCCTCCTCCTCCAGCCCGGGCGTGAGCCTGATGCTGGAAGGACTCTCCTACATCGCAGGCACCGAAGTGCCCGCGGTGCTGGTCAACGTGATGCGCGGCGGCCCCGGGCTGGGCAACATCGCCCCCTCGCAGGCCGACTACAACCAGGCCGTCCACGGCGGCGGCCACGGCGACTATCCGCGCATCGTGCTGGCGCCCGCCTCGGTACAGGAAGCCATCGACCTGATGAGCCTCTCGTTCGACCTGGCCGAAAAATATCGCATGATCGCCATGATGATCCTCGACGGCTCGGTGGGCCAGATGATGGAACCCGCCGAGATGCCCGAGATGAAGCCCCTGACCCCGCACAAGTTCGACTGGGCCACCGACGGCGCCATCCAACGCGAGCGCCGCATCCTCTCTTCCATTTACATCGAACCCGCGGCGGAAGAAGTGGCCAACCTGCGCCTCGCCAACCGCTGGAAGGAAGTGCAGGCCAACGAAGTGCGCTACAAGGAATATTTCCTCGACGACGCTGAGATCGTGGTGGTAGGCTTCGGCACAGCGGGGCGAGTGTCGCTCTCCGCCGTCCGCGCAGCGCGCGCCCAGGGCATCAAGGTCGGCCTGCTGCGCCCGATCACCGTCAGCCCATTCCCCTACGAGGTCATCGACCAGCTCACGGGGCAGGCCAAAGCCTTCCTGGTGACCGAAATGAACATGGGACAAATGCTCAGCGACGTGCGGCTGGCCGTGCGCGGACGTGTCCCGGTTGAGTTTCACGGCCGCCCCGGCGGCGTGGTCCCGTTCCCCGACGAGATCCTGCGCGAGATCCAGCGCGTGAACGGCGCGGACCTGTCAGTCCACACCGACCCAATCGACGGCTGGCTGACCCGCATGGCTGAAGTCAAATAGAGGTAAAAATGGCTGCTCCCGAATCTTTGGTTTACGAACGACCCGAATCCTTTACCGAAACGCCCACTCACTACTGCCCGGGCTGTACGCACGGCGTGGCGCACCGCCTGGTGGCAGAAGTGCTGGAAGAGATGGGCGTGACCAACCGCACCATCGGCGTGGCCCCCGTGGGCTGCGCGGTCTTCGCCTACAACTACTTCGACACCGACTTCGTGGAGGCCCCGCACGGACGCGCGCCCGCCATGGCGACGGGCATCAAGCGTGTGCTGCCCGACCGCGTGGTCTTCACCTACCAGGGTGACGGCGACCTAGCCTCGATCGGCATGGGCGAGATCGTCCATGCGGCGGCGCGCGGCGAGAACCTGACCGTGATCTTCATCAACAACGCCAACTTCGGCATGACGGGCGGACAGATGGCCCCCACCACCCTGCCTGGCATGAAGACCAGTTCCTCGCCCAACGGCCGCGACGTGGAAAGCCAGGGCTACCCGATCCGCGTGTCGGAGATGCTCTCGACGCTGGACGGCGTGGGCTACTGCGTGCGCCGCTCGCTGCACGACCCGAAGAACATCCGCCTGGCGAAGAAGGCCATCCGCACGGCCTTCGAGACCCAGGTACGCGGACTGGGCTTCTCGATGGTGGAACTGCTCTCCACCTGTCCCACCAACTGGGGCATGACACCCGTCAACTCGCTCAAGTTCGTGGAAGAGCACATGATCCCCGCCTATCCGCTGGGCGATTACAAGGTCAGCGAGGCGATCAAACTGGTGAAGATTTAATTATGTCATTGCGAGCCGCGCAGCAGCGAAGCAATCCCATATTATTGGGAGGTTGCTTCGGGCTCCGCCCTCGCAACGACATTGGAGGTAACATGCAAAAAGAGATCATCATCGCAGGCTTTGGTGGACAGGGCGTGTTGTTTGCGGGACAGGTGCTGGCCTACGCCGCCATGGACACGGGCAAAGCCGTCACATGGATCCCCTCGTACGGGCCCGAGATGCGCGGCGGCACCGCCAACTGTACCGTCGTCGTCGCGGACGAGGAGATTGGTTCGCCGCTGGTACAGCATCCGCCGCTGGCGGTGGCCCTCAACCTGCCGTCCTTCGACAAGTATGAAGGGGCGCTCACGCCCGGCGGCACGCTGATCGTCAACCAGTCGATGGTCGACCGCGGCGCAAAACGCGCGGACATCCACACCATCTTCGTGCCTTGCAACGAGATCGCCGAGGAGCTCGGCGACAAGAAGTTGACCAACATGGTGGCCGTGGGCGCGCTGCTCTCCTCGCTGACCGAGATCGGGCTCAAGGACCTGGAAAAGGCGCTCGAAGGTCACCTGCCCGCTCGCCATAAACATTTACTTCCCAAGAATTTCGAGGCCCTGCGCCGCGGCTACGAGCACGCGCAGAAGGAACTCGACAAAGTGCCTGCGTAATAGGGATACGCGAAAAGCCCGCCTCGATATGAGGCGGGCTTTTGAGTCTACTCACAGCCAAGCTGACTGCGCACCTGCTCCCACAAAGCGGGATCGCCCGCCGCAGGCTGGCTCAGGAAGGTCTGTTTCCAAACTTCACACACAAGCCCATCCACCTTATGGCTGGTGGTCTGCGCTTTTTTACTGATCGCCAGCGCCGTCTGGAAATCGCCTGCGGCTGCGGCACCTTGAATGAAGGGCAGGTATTCCACCGCCACCACAGTGCTCAACTTCTTGCGCTGCACTTCGTCCCAAAGCTGTTGTACGGTGGCCCATTGTTTTTGCTGGACGGCCAGGTCTGCTTTTTGAAAGTAATAACACCAGTCATGGGGCGGCTCGGATGAAAAAATGGCCTGCAGATGGGTGTCGTCGCCCGTGTTTTCAAGAATCACACGGTCCAGGTCAGACAGCGGGAGCACAGACCTCAAGCGGTGATTCAAATACGGGTTGACCTTGTCGCCGCTATCAATCACCCATAGGCATTGCTGGTCTACGGTTTTGAACTGGATCACGACGCTGTCCGAAGCGTTGCCCTGATAAGACATATTTTCCAGCCGTTTTTCGGATAGAGACTGTCCGGGCTGTGGAATCCGATCCTCATTGAATTTATTGACATCGTAATACCAATGCTCTTCACCGTCAGAAAGGGAAGAGCTAGGCTGACTGTACAGGAAGTTTAGCCACGCAACGTCCACCCAGGAGCCGAGCGATAAGACCCCATCACCATATACGGCGGTATGCGGCTGCAAACCCGGCATGCGCCAGCGCAATTGCCAGGCTAGGCGGGTCTGTTTTTCCCAGGAATAGCGGAAATTGTTCGCCAGTCGAAAGTGGAATCCGACGCCCAGACCAATCAAAATGCATATCAGGATGATCTGATGCTTGCGGCGCAGGAAAAACTCCGAGAGGCTGACCAGAAACAGGCTGGCGCCGAACATGGCTGCCAGCCCATAACGGTCCGCGTAGTGCTCGGTGGTCACCAGGTACTGACCGATGGCCCAGGCGGGCAAAAGCCCCGCGATCATCGTCAGAAAACTGAACCCCATCCAGGTCAGGGTTTCCCTGCCGCTGTGTTCGACCTCGGGTTCCACCCGACTCTGCCGCAGAAAGAAGATGTACGCCAATCCAAAAGCCAGCAATCCTACGCCCCACCCCGCCAGGTTGGACAGGGGCGAGATGCTGAGCGTGGAAGGCTGGTAGGTTTTATACCAAGTCCCCAGAACCGCTTCCACGATATCCTGAACGGCGCGGAGCGCCAAGTTTGGCACCGTGTGGAGCGGGTCAGACAGCAGGCCAGTCAGGACTTCTGGAGAATTTCGATCGGAGCCCGCGGTTGGCATCAAGGCCAGCCGCCAGGTGAGGAATCCGCCAAACAGGGCGATGTAAGGCAGGCTGTGACCAAGCGTACCCAGGAAACGTTTTTTGGTCTGAGAGATATCACGCACCAGGAACCAGAGCAGCACGAAACGGAAGAGTTCGAGCCCAACAAAATATTCGAGGGCAAAAAGCTCCAGGCCAGAAAAAATCAGCGCGAGACCAGTTAGGGGCAGAAAAAAACGTCGGTTTTGTACCGCAAGCACCATACACAAGATGGAGGCAGCGTACAACGTAAAACAAATCCAGTGATCGCTGAAGGTCACACTATTGGTTTGCTGGAGAAAGATGGGATATACAACGAACAGGGCAGACGCCAGGGCGATTTGCAGTTTTTTCTCAGGCCAAATCTTTGTGAAAGCCGCCCATAAGAAGACACTGGTCAACCAGCGCCAGAAGATGCTCCAGATCTGCCAGCCGAGCGGAGAATATCCCAGTAACTTGAATCCCAGCCACCAGGGCCATGCGCCGTAGGGGCGGTTCACGGCAAATGAATAGGCCGCCAGCCGCTCATACCCGCCGCGGAAAATATTATAGAGAACGACCCAGTCATCCAGGTAGTATCCCAGCCAATAAACCTGAATACCAAACGCCAGGGCGCTCAACCCTAACAGCAGCAACGGGACGGACAGGCGTTTTGTCATTATTTTTTATCGTAGTCTCCGAGGATGGGATTCTATCATAGGGCTTTCGTTTATAATGACAGGGTGATGATGCCTTGCGGCCTTGGAAATCAAGTAGCATCATATCGAATGCCTGATTTAAATTGACCATCTGGAACTCTACCATCATCCTTGTCCACTACCGACCAAGCAACAATCCAAAACTGGGGTACCCTGCATGGATACAAACCCGATTGAGCCTGTAGCACCTTCCACTGATGAGCACATTCCCCCGTTGCACCGCCCATTGGGCGTGAGATTTCTGGCCTTGATCCCACTTGCGCTAGCGATTTCCAATTTTGGCACTGCTGTGGTTGTCCTTCCGCGCCGAGAGCAGGTCTGGAACGCCCTGGCGTCGCGCATGGATGCTACACTCCTGCCCGCCTTTCACTTGGAAAACATAGGGTTCCAGATTCACGCTGCCCAGGCAATTTCCATTCTCCTGGCCCTCTTCTTTCTCGTCTATGCCTGGGGGTTATGGACATTTCGCGGATGGGCACAGGCAATCGCGATCTTTCACTGCATTTTGGGAATCCTCAGCGTCTTCAACGGAAACCTGGTCTATCCCCTCGTTGCCGCTTCCGCTCTGATTTTTCTGACCCGTCCCCGCGTCTCTGCGGCGTTTGGGCGGCAAAGGTCATCCTAAGAAAAGACCGTCACGAATTCTGACCGTTCCGGAAGTCCAGCCATGCCAAAGATGCTCCTGCGTATCGCTATTCTGGCCGCCTTCTCCGCTTCCTTGTTGTCCTGCGGGCTTTTCATCACATGTGTTTCAGTCCAATCATAATCTGCAAGCCGCCTTCG
>CALLJA010000165.1 GCA_938008865.1 uncultured Anaerolineales bacterium | reverse complement strand
AGCACACAGAGGACACGGAGAAAAGCCTCTAAAAATCTCTGTGAACTCTGTGATCTCCGTGGCGCAAGGGTCTTTTAGACCACTTCTGTAGACAATCTCTCTACCTTAACTTTTTTTGCGCAAATTCACTTAATGATATACTTCGCATAATCCATCTCAAATTTCGAGGTTCAGGCCATGAAAGTAATCGTCTTACAAGAAAACCTCGCCCGCGGACTGAGCACTGTGTCGCGCGCGGTATCGCCGCGCAGCACCCTGCCTGTCCTGTCGAACATCCTGATCGCCTCCGACGAGGGCCGTCTGCGCCTTTCGGCCACGAACCTCGAACTGGGCATCACGTGCTGGATCCCCGCACGCATCGACCAGGAGGGTTCGACCACCGTGCCCGCCCGCACCTTCGGCGACCTGATCAACACCCTGCCTGCCGACCAGGTGCAGCTGACTCTCGACCCCCAGACCCAAAGCCTGCATGTGCAGGGCGGATCCTCGAACAACGATATCAAGTGCATCGACGCGCAGGAGTTCCCGCCCCTGCCTGTTCCCGATATGGACGGCGCGGTGCAGGTCAATGTGGCCGACTTCAAGGAGATGATCCAACAGGTGACTTTCGCCGCCTCGACCGATGAGGCCCGCCCCGTGCTGATGGGCGTGCTGGTCACCGTGGAAAAGGACCAGATCACCCTGGCCGCTGCCGACGGCTTCCGCCTGGCGGTGCGCAAGGCCACGCTCTCGAACGCCGTGCCAGCGCCGATCTCGGCCATCATCCCGGCTCGCGCGCTGAACGAACTGGCCCGCGTGGCCGGCGATGGCGAGGAATCGATCTACATGGTCATGCCCAAGGGACGCGGCCAGGTGCTCTTCCGCGTCAAGGATGTGGAGGTCGTCTCGCAACTAATCGACGGTACCTTCCCCGATTATCACCAGATCATCCCGCGCAATTACAAGTCGCGCACGCTCGTGTCCACCACAGCCATGCTCAAAGCCTGCAAACAGGCTGAAATCTTTGCCCGCGAAGGCTCGAACGTGGCACGGCTGGATATTAAGTCGGCGCAGAGCGATATGCAGCCCAGCGAGGTCGAGATCTCGGCCACCTCCGAAGAGACGGGTAAGAACGAGACCATCGTCGAGGCCACCGTGGACGGCGGCGGAATGCTGATCGCCTTCAATGTCAAGTTCCTGCGCGAGGCGCTCGAGGCCGTCAAGACACCCAACGTGGCGATGGAAACCTCTGGGCCAAATGCGCCTGGCGTTATCCGCCCGGTCGGCAACGACGACTACATCCAGGTCATCATGCCGATGCACCTGGGGTAGTGATTGGTAATTGATGAGCGGTAATTTGTAATTTGTGAAAACGCGGTAGGCGCAGAAACCTGCCGCGTTTTGATTATCCTTCTTCTTCCTCTTTCATCTTTTCTCTTTTATCTTTTCCCATGACCCTTCCCAGCCCATCCTTCGACAACGTCCTGCGTATCTACCTGGCGCTCAACCAGTATCCCATCCTGGCGGGGCGCATCCGCTCGCGCATGCGCAAGGAGATGTTCGCGCGCGGCATCATCACCAAGGAGAACTTCGAGACGGAGGCGCGCCAGAAGGCCATCGAGTCGCAGATGCGCGAGGGACTGCACAATCCCTTCGTCGAGGAGTCGCCCGAGGTGTGGGAAAAACGCCTCAATCGCATACGCGACTCGCTGTGCGATTTCTATTTCGCCTACAACCTGCCTTATTCCGATTTCGAGACCATCGTCCGCCAGACGCTGACCGAGCACGGCAGCGAGGACACGGAATTCGTCTGGTTCAACCCCGAACTGGCCCCGCAGGATGTGCTGTTCGAGCAGGCCGAAATGATCGAAGCCATGCCCGAAAACGAGCGTGAAAAGTACATGGCGCGTCTGCAGGAGATCGAGGTGGTGCTCATCCGCACCATGATCAGCGACCACTTGAAGTACATCAAAATGGCCCGCAAATGGTTCAACGTGGACGACTTGAAGGAAATCCGTAGGCGCAAGATCGGCGGCGGCAAGGTCGGCGGCAAGGCCGCGGGCATGCTGCTGGCCATGCGCATCCTCAAAGAGACCGCGCCCGATGAGGTTCGTGACCATTTCCGCACGCCCGTGTCCTACTACCTCGGCTCGGACGTCTTCTACAACTTCATGTCCATGAACGGGCTGATGCACTGGAACGACCAGAAATACAAGACCGAGGAGAAGATGCGTGCGGATTTCCCCTCGATCTGCGACGATTTCGCCCGCGGACAGTTCCCGCCCGACATCCTCGAACGCCTGGAGGATGTGCTGGCCGAGGCGGGGCCGACCCCGCTGATCGTCCGTTCGTCCAGCCTATTGGAGGATAATTTCGGAACCTCCTTTGCGGGAAAATACGAAAGCGTTTTCTGTCCCAACCAGGGCACGCCCGAGGAAAATCTCAAGGCATTGACCGACGCCATCACACATGTCTACTCCAGCGCATTGCACCCCGATGCGCTGTTGTATCGTCACCACAAGGGACTGGCCGAATACGACGAGCGCATCGCCATTCTCATCCAGTTCGTGGAGGGCGAGCGATTTGGCCGCTACTTCCTGCCGCACGCGGCGGGTGTGGCCTTCAGCCGCAACCTGTATCGCTGGTCGCCGCAGATCAAACAGGAGGACGGGTTCCTGCGTCTGGTGTGGGGACTCGGCACCCGCGCCGTCGACCTGGTGGCCGACGACTATCCGCGCCTGGTGGCGCTCAGTCATCCGCGCCTGTACCCATCCTCTGATCCGCGCCACATCCAGCACTACTCGCAACAGTTCGTGGATGTGATCGACCTGGAGACCAATCAATTCCGCAACATGCCCGTTCGGGAGGTCGCCACCCCGCGTTACGCGCCAATGCGCTTCCTCATGCAGGTGGAACAGGATGGCTACCTGGCGCCCATCCTCACCAACCAGGTCGCGCCCGAAAAACTGGTCGTCACCTTCGACGGCTTGATGGCGCGCACGCCCTTCCCCGCGCGCATCCGCGAGGCGCTGCGCCTGCTCGAAACGCATTACCAGTCGCCCGTCGATACCGAGTTCACCGTCGAACTGCTCGACATGCACAGCCAGCATCCCGAGGTGCGCATCACCCTGCTGCAATGCCGCCCGCAGAGTCATATCCAAGATGCAGATCAGGCTGCCCTGCCGCGCGACCTCGCCCCCGAGGACATTGTCTTCCTGACCCAGCGTATGGTGCCGCAGGGCGCAATCCGCGGGATCCGCTATGTGCTGTTCGTCACCTCCGAGGGCTACTTCAGCCTATCCACCCAGGCCGAGCGCACCCATCTGGAGCGTACCATTAGCGAACTCAACCAGGCTCTTAAAGATGAAACCTTCATCGCTGTCGGCCCAGGCCGCTGGGGCACATCCACGCCCGACCTGGGCGTCCACGTGGCCTACGGCGACATCTTCAACGCCCGCGCGCTGGTCGAACTCTCGGGGGAAGCCATCGGCGCATCGCCAGAGCCGTCCTTCGGCACGCACTTCTTCCAGGACCTGATGGAAGCGCACATCTTCCCCCTGGCTGTGTTCATCGACGACAAGGATGCGGTCTTCAACCGCGACTTCTTCTACAAGACCCCCAACCGCATTTCGAAATTCATCAAGACCGACAGGCGCCTGATGCACACCCTGCGCCTAATCGCCGTCGAAGACTTCCGCGCGGAGCACCACCTCGACCTGGTCATGGATGGGCACCAAGGCCGCGCCGCCGCCTACTTCGTTCGCGACGAGTCTATTGCCCCAAACGATACACAATAAACCGTCGGTTCTCGAACACCTTCGTCAACGACAGCCTGCAGCCCTGAATCTGATCCTCGGGAAGTTGCAGGCTGTCGTCCGCTTTTTTGCTCAAGGCCAGGTAATCGCCCATCGGCAGGCGCGCGCACTCCGTGCTCAGGAACGAGTCGCGTTCACCCAGCAGCCGCATGGCACGCGGACGGAAGAAGACCACCACGCTGTTGGACGGCGTTTCCTCGCGGATGAACACAAACATCTCCTGGCTGTAGACGTCGAATGGGCCGTTGATGTCGCGTCCGTTTCGCAGGTTGGACACGCCGATCTGGGCGGAAGCCGCCAACGAGAGAATGATCAACAACCCAGCGGACCCGAGGCCTGCCCACCGCGCCACAGACATTCCCCGTACTGACAGCCGCTCCGCCGCAGCCTTCCACCCCTCGGCCGCCACCAGCACCCCAATCGGCGCCAGCGGATAAAGGAACCGCAGCCCCTGCGTCTCAGGCCAGGTGATGAACAATCCCAGGCTGACGGCCAGATACACCAACAGGGACAGGTCTCTCTTGAAATTGAAGAGCACGCCCGCGAAAAACAAGAGTGCCCACAACCAGAAGAAAACGGGACCCAGCCACAGGTCCTTGAAAAACTGATTCGGCAGACTGAGATAAAAAGCCGCATTCGCCAGCCAGCGTTCGAGCGTGAACATGGAGAAATGGCTGAAATAGGATTCCTGTCCGCCAGGCAGGAGCAATGCCTGCAATACCGCCAGCCCGGCAAAGACGATATAGGGCACAGCAATCTCCACCCAATTCTTCCGCGCTTCGGCCCAGGAACCGAAACGCTGCATCTGCGAGACCGCCAATGGGGCCAGCAGCAACAGGCCATTGGTGCGCAGACTGAACGCGGCAAAGATGACCAGTCCGATAGCCCAGGTTTGCTTTCTATTTTTTTCGATCAGCAAAAGTGCGAGCGTCGAAAAGAACAGAAACGGGATATCCGAGAGGATCAGGTCATGCGCCTGCAAGAGCGCGGGGTTAAAGGCCAGGATGGCCGTCAGCAACAGGGACCAGGCGGGGGCGAGTCGGGTTTTGGCGAGTTGGTGGAAGGCGATCAGGAAGAACAAAAAGAAAATTGTGTTGAGTCCCTTGAGAGCCAGCAACTTCATCCCAAAGAGCGCCAGCACGGGCGTCAACAGGATCGGGAATCCCCACGGGTATGCGATCGGTCCGGGCGGATACGAGGATTGTTCGATGGTGAACGTATTGTGTGCGACGAACTCGCTTGGGGTTCCGCGCAACAGGCTTTGCGCCTGCAGGATGTACGACGCGAAGTCATCCCACCACAGATGTCCGCGCGTCAACATGGACAGGCTGAACAAGGCAGAAACCAGCAGGATGGTAGAGAGGAGGAGAACTTCGTTCCGTTTCATGCGCTGGAATTTTACTCTTGAATTGACAAGAACAAATGTTCTATTTTATTTTTCCCAAACAAAAAAAAGAAGGAATGCATTGCGCATTCCTTCTCGAAAGATATCGGGAAACAAAAATTATGCAGACACCGGTTCGGGCTCAGGCAAAGGAACTTCGGGTTGGAGAAACCTTGCCCGCAGATAGAACATGAGTCCCAGGCTGGACAAAGCCATCACTCCGACTACCGCCTCCAGGCCAACCTTGCTGATCTTCTGAACGAGGAAAACAGCGGAGGCATCCACGATGGCGTGCCAGAGCAAGGCGGCCCAGAACCAGAGCGGCCTCTTTGCCACGATACTGTACAGCACCATCACTGAGAGCGACAGGTGCAGACAGACTGCGAAGACGCGCTCAATCAGTCCCATGAAGGCCATGTAGACCGGCGCGGACCAGAAGGCGGTCACTTGCAGTTTCA
>CALLJA010000164.1 GCA_938008865.1 uncultured Anaerolineales bacterium | reverse complement strand
ATGACAGACCATATTCGTAATTTCTGCATTATCGCGCACGTGGACCACGGCAAGTCCACATTGGCCGACCGCCTGCTGCAACTGACCGGCACCATCTCCGAGCGGGACATGTCCGCGCAGGTGCTCGACTCGATGGACCTCGAACGCGAAAAGGGCGTCACCATCAAGGCCTCGGCGGTGCGCATGTATTACACCGCCAAAGACTCGAACAAGTACGAGATCAACCTGATCGACACGCCCGGGCACGTCGACTTCGGCTACGAGGTCAGCCGCGCGCTCAAGGCTTGTGAAGGCGCCGTGTTGGTGGTGGACGCGACTCAGGGCATCGAGGCCCAGACGCTGGCCAACCTTTACCAGGCTCTCGAAGCGGACCTCGAAATTGTCCCCGTTATCAATAAGATCGACCTGCCCTCGGCCCGTCCCGACGAAGTGGCGGAGGACATCTCCAGCCTGATCGGCGTGCCCGCCGAGAGCGTCATCCGCATCTCGGCCAAAGACGGCCTGAACGTGGAGCAGGTGTTGGAGGCCATTGTCCAGCGTGTGTCGCCGCCCAAAGACGCGGACAGCGTCCCCCTGCGCGCGTTGATCTTCGACTCGCATTACGACTCCTACAAGGGCGTCATTGCGTACGTGCGCGTGATCGAAGGCTCGCTCAAGTCCACGGACGTGCTGCGCATGTTCGCCACCCGGGTCGATATGCGTCCCGTGGAGATCGGCATCTTCGCGCCGGGCATGAAGCCCGTCCAGAGTTTGGGGTCGGGCGAGGTCGGTTACATTGCCACGGGTTTCAAGACCGTGCATGAGTGCCGCGTGGGCGACACCATCACCCGCGCCGCCGAGCCCGCCTCCGAACCCCTGCCTGGCTACCGCCATCCCAAGCCGATGGTCTTTGCGGGCATCTACCCCGTCGAAGCGGACGATTACACCGACCTGCGCGAGTCGCTCGAAAAACTGCAACTTAACGACGCCTCGCTGACCTTCGCGCCCGAAACCTCACAGGCGCTGGGCTTCGGCTTCCGCGCGGGCTTCCTGGGGCTCTTCCACATGGAGATCATCCAGGAGCGTATCGAGCGCGAGTACCTGCTGGATGTGCTCTTCACCGCGCCCTCGGTGGAATACGAAGTGGCCCAACTGGACGGCGAAGTTATCACGGTCGACTCGCCCGCCGAGCTGCCCGACCCGGGCACCATTGCCGAGATTCGCGAGCCGTGGATGAACATCGAGATCATCACGCCCACCGACTACTACGGCCCCATCATGGACCTGGTCACCAAGCGGCGCGGCGTCTTCAAACAGCAGGAATATCCCGCCCCGCACCGCGTGCAGCTCGATTTCGAGATTCCGCTGTCCGAGATTATCATCGACTTCTTCGATCAGTTGAAATCGCGCACCAAGGGCTATGCCTCGCTCGATTACCAGTTCCTCGAATATCGCGCGGACAAGCTCCAGAAGTTGGAGATCCTCGTCAATGGCGACCCGGTCGATGCGTTGGCGGCCATCGTCCACGAGCGCGATGCCTACCACAAGGGCCAGCGCCTGATCACCAAATTGAAAGAGTTGATCCCGCGCCAACTGTATGACGTTGCCATCCAGGCCGCTTCGGGCGGACGCATCATCAGCCGCGCCAACGTCAAGGCCACGCGCAAGGACGTGCTGGCCAAGTGTTACGGCGGCGATATCAGCCGCAAGAAGAAACTGCTCGAGAAACAAAAACGCGGCAAGAAGCGTCTCAAGATGGTTGGTAACGTGGAGATTCCACAAGACGCTTTCATGGCCGTCCTCAAACTGGATGAAGAGTAATTCTTAAACACAAAGG
>CALLJA010000163.1 GCA_938008865.1 uncultured Anaerolineales bacterium | reverse complement strand
GCCGTCTGCGCGGGGCAGAGGAAGGCCGCGCGTTCCACGCGTTCGTAGTGGCATTGCAGGTATTGCTCCGCCACGCGCGTGCCCGAGGAGTAACTGAGCACCGACCAGCGCTCGAAACCGAGCGCGGTGCGCAGCGTTTCCAGTTCGCGCACGGCGAATTCCAGGTAGGGCATTGCCTCCTCTGGGGCGGGCGAACGGCCGATACCGGGCATTTCGGTCAGTATCAGGGTAAAATGGTCACGCAGGTACGGTCGCAACTCCCGCCAGATGTCGAACGAGATCCCGAACCCGTGGATCAACACCAGCGGCGGACCGCTGCCATCCAATTCATAACTGAGCATTCAAGCATCCATGAAAAAAATTTTGATCTTTGTTTCCCGCACCGGGGGCGGACACATCAGCCTGGCCGAAGCGTTGCGCGACATGCTAGCCGACCGCTACGACGTGACGCTCGTTGACCCCCAGCCGAGTATCATCCATTGGCATTATCGCACCGTCAGCCGCCACGCGTTGTGGATGTGGGAGGCCGAATTCAAACTCTCGGATGGACGCCGACGCGCACGGGCGGCCCACGCCGTTTCGAGCCTGATTCTGGCCGAGCGCGTGGCCCGCGCCCTGCGCCAGACCGACCCTGACCTGGTCATCAGCACCTATCCGTTCCTAACCTCCGAAGTGACTTTTGCCATGCGCCGCTGGAAGCTGGACCGTCCCTTCGTGATGTTGTTCTCCGACCCGAACGGGGTCCACTACTCGTGGCTGACGGAGAAACGCGCCACCGTGACCTTTGCTCCCACGAAAGAGACTTACCGCCAGGCGCTGGCGGCGGGCTTCGACCCTTCACGCATCCACTTCACGGGCTGGCCCGTACGCGGACAATTCTATCACGCCGACCCATCCGCCCGTGAAGAGACCCTGACGCGCCTCGGGCTGGACCCGCGCAGGTTCACGGTCTTCGCCCAGGGCGGCGGCGAAGGGGCGGCCAAATTCGCCCGCACGGTCGAGAGTCTGCTGGCGCTGGAGAACGCGCAGGTCATCCTGGCGGCAGGCACGAACGAAGGCCTGCTCAAGCAGTTCAACGGGCGTCCGCACGTACACGCCATCCCCTTCACGAAGCAAATCGCGCCCTTCATGCAGGCCGCCGACGTGGTGATGGGTAAGGCGGGGCCGAACATGCTCTTCGAGACGGTCACGCTCGGCAAGCCGTTCATCGCCACGGCCTACATCCCAGGCCAGGAGGAAGTCAACCTGGAATTCATCGAGCGCTACGGGCTGGGCTGGGTGGCGCTCAATGGCAAGGCACAGCGGGCGCTGATCGAGTCCTTAATCTGCGACAGTGAGAAATTATCCGCCATGCGCGAATCCGTGGAACGCTACCGCCAGATGAACACCGAGGCCACCCAGCAGATTCCGCGCCTGGTCCAGGCATTGTTATAGGTCGCAACCGTCCTTGCGAAGGCTTTCAGGCTTTCGCAAGGTTTTTAATTCCACCCCAGGAGAATTTTAGACATGCTGGACAGATTATCCGCCGCGCTTCACCGCTTTGCCAAAGGCTGGCTCGTCTTCATCCTCTTCCTGCTCGACATGTTCTTCAACATCATCGTCATGCCGATGGCCGAGGCCCTGATGAAATTCGACGGCGGCGGGCCAGGTCCGCTCGACCTGCGTTTCTTCACATCACCCGCAAAAATGTTCGAAATCATCGGCCAGTATGGCGAGTACAACCGCATCTTCTATCGCAATGTTGAATTGACAGCCGACATCCTGTACCCGATCGTGTACACGCTATTCTTCAGCCTGCTGCTCAGCTGGCTCTTCCAGCGTGGATTTGCCTCCGCCAGTAGGATGCAAAAATGGAACGTGCTGCCCTTCGGCGCGTGGCTGTTCGACCTGCTGGAAAATATTGGCATCGTTACGTTGCTCTCGATCTATCCCTCCACGCCTGTGGTCCTGGCGCTGCTGACCACCCTGCTAACAATGGTCAAGTGGATTTTTGCAGGCGGGAGCATGCTGCTGCTTGTAATTGGCTTGGTGATGGCGGCGAAGAATCGCTTCAAGAAACAGGCATAAAAAGAGACGGTCACCGCGAAGGTGACCGTCTCTTTTTCACTCCATCTTCTTCCACCACACGCCCGTACACTCGGGCAGGATGACCAGGTTTTCATTGCGGACACGTTCGGCCAGTTCCGCGCCAAAGAAGAAGCCCGCGAGGTCGGCAGCTTCATCAAGAGACTGGAACTGGTAGTCGGTGCGGATCCACTTATTCTGGAAGCCCACCTCGTCCAGCCAGGGGTAGAACTTCTCCAGGTGCGGCAGGCGGATGGGTTCCGCGTTGCCCGTGCCTAGCGACTCGTACAACACGATCCACCCGCCTGGCTTGAGGACTCGCTTCATCTCGACCATCCAGGCGTCCAGGCCTTCGCGCCAGTTCTCGGGATTCCATACGGCCAGGTAGCTCACGCTCCAACCTGAGACGACCAGGTCAGCGGAGTGATCTTCCACGGGGATGTGACGATGGTCGGCTACGTCGACCTGCCAGTTGGCGAACCCGCCTGCGGTCAGGCGCTCGGCGCAGACCCGCAGCATATCCTCGGCCACATCGAAGGCGCGGACCTGCTTCACATGCGGGGCAAGGAGAAAGGCCAGTCGTCCCGTGCCCGCCCCCAGGTCCAGGGCCACACGGCCATCCAGCGGGGTGATCTCCTGCAAAGTGCGCAGGATGTTGCCCTGATAATCCTCGCGGGCGATCAGGGCCTCGTATCGGTCAGCTTGTTGGGCATACACAGTTTTATGGTCGGTCATGGCGCGAGTATATCAAATTATGCTAAACTTGAGCGCATGAGTCCACTTAGCCCCTCTGCTCAAAAAATCCAAAATTT
>CALLJA010000162.1 GCA_938008865.1 uncultured Anaerolineales bacterium | reverse complement strand
GGCATCTCGATCTCGTCCATGATTCTCAGGCCGTCCACGCGGGTCAAATCCTTTTGCAGGATCGGCATCAGACGCAGGGTCGTCTCGGCATCGGCGGCAGCGTACGCGGCGGCGGACTCCACGGGCACCTCGGCCATGCTGACCTGCTTCTTGCCCTTGCCGATCAACGCCTCGATGTGAGTCATCTCCTCGCCCAGGCGCACCTCGGACAGATTCTTCAACCCCAAATGCCGCGAGGATGGGTCGACTACGAATTCCGCGATCATCGTGTCGAAGGTGATGGGCGCCACAGCCAGGCCGTGCCGCGCCAGCACGATGTAGTCATACTTGGCGTTGTGCGCCACCTTGCCGATCTTCGGATTCGTCATCGGGCCGCGCAGGGCTGCAACGACATCTGAAATCGGAAGGTTCGGACCCGCGACATGTCCCACGGGGATGTAGATGCCCTGCCCCGCGCGGATCGCCAGCGAAATGCCGACGATCTCCGCCTCCATCTCGGACGTGGAGGTGGTCTCCGTGTCGAAGGCGATGACCTCCGCCCGGGCCAATTCCGCCGCCAGCGCCGACAGGCTCTCCGCGCTGTCGATGATCCGCACCTCGATTCTGCTGGCCGTCGGCGCGGCATACACCGCCTGCGGCTCATTCGCAAACATCGACATCTGCTGGCCTTTTTTATAGGCTGCGGGCGCGGACGTCCCCTGAGCGGGCGACTCTTTCCCCGAGAGCCGGTCGAGGGTCTTGATCAACGTGCGGAATTCGAGCTGTTCGAAGAAAGCCGTGATTACCGCGGGATCATAATGCTCGGCATGAGCCTGCTCCAGGTCCAATTGGATCGGCAAGTCGGTGCGGATGGTCGCCAGATCGCGGCTCATGTAGGCGGACTCTTTGCCCGCTTCGAGTTTGGTGCGCCAGCGATTTTCCACCTCGTCGAGGTGGGCATAGATATTGTCGAGCGTGTCGAACTTTGCCAGCAGGTTGTTGGCAGTCTTCTCGCCGATACCCGGCACACCGGGGATATTGTCGGAGGTATCGCCGACCAGCGCCTTGTAGTCCACCACCTGGTCGGGGCGCACGGCGAACTTGCTCTTGAGCACATCCTCAGTCGTGATGTAATTCTTGTCATCGCCCGCCAGGTAGACCACCGTGCGCTCGTTGACCAGTTGCAGCAGGTCGCGGTCGCCCGTGATGATCTTGACGCCCAAGCCCTGTTCGGCGGCGATCTTCGCCACCGAGCCGAGCACGTCATCCGCTTCGTAGCCTTCCATTTCGAGGCGCGGAATGTTGAAGGCGTCCACCATCTCGCGGATGCGCTCGATCTGCGGGCGCAGGTCATCGGGCATCTTGGCGCGCGTGCCCTTGTACGCGGGGAAGATCTCGTCGCGGAAGGTCTTGCCCGTGTCGAAAGCCACCGCCAGGTACTCGGGCTTCTCCTGCTCCAGGATGCGCAACAGCTCGCGCGCAAAGCCGTAGATGCCCGCGGTCGGTTCGCCTTTGGAGGTCTGCCAGCGCTGGCTGGAGGAGCCGGCGGTCAGGGCAAAGTACATGCGGTAGGCCAGCGCGTGGCCGTCGATCAGATAAAGTGTGGGGGGCATGTTTTTTTCTTTGGGTGGGTAAAAGAAAAGCGCAGAGCGCTTGCAGCGGTCTCTGCGCTCCAGGAAGGCCGTCGGCCTATTTTCGCGGCATCGAAATGCCCTGGCGTTCGCGCGTCTGTTTGATGTAGTCGCGCACCAGTTGCGGCGGGTGCGGCTGGGTGCCGCCCATGATGAGATAGCCCGGCGCCCAGAAATCGCCCGAGGGATTTTCCTTTTTGAGGCGCGGGAAATCGCCGAAGATCTTCTCAGAGGTCTGCTGGCGCATGACGCGCATCAGATAACCAGGCGAGGTATTGGGCTGCACGTTCACCACCCACTGCAGGTACTCGGGCCGCACAGCCAGGAATTCCAGCCGCCAGCCGAAGGCCACGCAGACGGTCGGGAGCCACTCGGTCAGATGGTCGGCCAGGTCGCCGGTCAGGTAGTGGGACGAGAAGCGCGGCACCAGCAGGCAGGCGTAGGTCAGGTGATACAGCCCGGCTGTAACGGGTTCCATCGTCACACGGCGCGAGGCCACGGTGGTCGGGCTGGGACGCGTCTCGGCTTGTTCGTTCGGCTTCGGGCGGGCCACGGGCGTCTCGGGGCGCTGCTTGGGCCTCGACGGCGCGGTGACTTCCAGTTCGCTAAGGGTTGCCTGTGATGGCATGGTCTCGTCAAGCGAATTGGACGTTAACAGTTCGCCCAGCGGGACGGCCGGCGAAGACTCACGGCTGAACAGCCCCACGTTGGCGATGGGCGTGGATTGAACGGTATCGGGCAGGGTGTAGGGATATTCGATCGGCGCGGGCCCAGGCTCCGGCTTGACAGCCTTGACCGGGTTGGGGGTCGGGACGCTTTTGAGGATGTCGGTGATGGGCGGAACGTCGATGTCGTCGTCTTCGTCGTCCAACTCATCGACGGGGGGCTCCACCGGCAGGGGCTGGGCAGACGGGCGGGCGGCGACGGGACGGCTGTCGGCTTTTTCCGCGCCGATGGTGTTGATCAACTGGTTGGCCTGCGAGCGGATGGTACTGAAGGGCGTTTCCGCATCGAAGACCAGGGCCAGCACCACATCCGGGGCCAGGCGGGTGGCGTAGAGCATATGCTCGGCGCGCGTACTTTCCAGGCGGATGAAACGCAGCAGGTCGCTGCCTTTCTGTCCGTCCCAATTGCGGGTGACGGTCTGGGCCACTTCCCGGCCGGCGCTCTGCGAAAGCCCGCCCGCATACGCCCACAGGTCGTTCTTGCGGGTGATGAGGGCCGCCTGCGCCGAACTTTCGAGCGTGAGGCGGGTGAGGTGCTGGGCGGCGATGGAAACATCCTGCAGCCAGGGAATGCTGATGGTGTTCGTGTCCACAGAATCTCCGTCGGTATCCTTTAAGGTGTGGATTAAGTCCTTGACGTAGAACGGCTTGCGCAACAACGTCCACGGGCGGATGGGTTCGAGCGCGGGCGGGATCGCATCCTGGCATAACACGACGATTCGGATTTTCGGGCTGATGGTCCGCAGTGCTTGGCCAATTTCGAGCACCCAGGTCTCCCCCAGGTCAAGGTCGAGGATGGCCAGTTCACAGGAAAACTCATCGGCTTTGACAACCGCCGCCGCCTTGTTGTTGACAATATGGATGCGATACGGTCCCGTCTCCTGCAGGCTGCGGCGGATGGCATCCGCAATGGCGGGAACGGGAGTTACAACAAGCAAATCACCTGTCATCGCATAGAGTGTATCACGGTCATCGGGGCGAGGCAAGTCGGCGCCTGGAAATGCAAGGGAATGTATATGTTGCCTGTTGCGACAATATTGTATATACAACTTGACTTTTCCCCCACACCTGTGCTATCAATAGAAAAATTTTCTATCAGGAATAACGTATGCACCGGGAACGAGTGTCAGAAAATGTATTTTGGTTTCAGAGTGAAGTCTATGCGCAAGTAACGGCGGGGGTCGTGGCGGGGCCGCAATGGGCAGTGGTCATTGATACGCTGGCCCTGCCCGAAGAGACGGTGGGGATGCGTGAGTTCATCGAGCACGAACTGGGCGTGCCCGTACGGTACGTGATTAACACGCATCATCACGCCGACCACGCCTGGGGCAACTGCTTCTTTCCCGGCGCGACGGTCATTGCCCACGCCCGTTGCCGCGACCTGCTCGAAACGCGCGGCAAACCGTCGCTGGAAGCGGCCCGCAAGCAGAACACGCTGTTGCGCCAGGTCAAGATCGTGCTGCCACACATCACCTTCGACGCGGGCGAGTTCACCCTGCGCGTGGGCAAGAAGAACCTGATCCTCGCGCCCGCCACCGGTCACAGCGAAGATGGCATCAGCGTGCTGGTGGAGGAGGACCGCGTACTGTTCGCGGGCGACGCCTTCATGCCCCTGCCCTATGTGGTGGACGGCAACCTCGACGAGAACGTAGCTGCCATCAAAAAGATCGGCCGCATGGGGCTGGAGAACATCATCCAGGGCCACGGCGACATCATTCTGCGAGGCGAGATCGACGCGGCCGTAAAGGAGAACCTGAATTACCTGGCGGCCATCCGCAAGGCCGCCAAAACGGCCGCCCGCCGCCGTTCGCCCGAGGAATTCCTCGAAACGGTGCGCATCGAAGAGTGCGGCAAGAGCCGCGTATACCTTGGCGGCCTGGCACAAACCCTGCACGAGCGCAACCTGAAAGTGCTGGTGGCCCAAATGCAGGACGAGGGCGATGAAGAATAAATATAGAACAAGACCCCGCCTTTTGGCGGGGTCTTGACTTTTCGCAAGCCTATTCCATCTCGCTGACCGCTTCGGCGGCAGTCTCCTTTTCCTTCTTGGCTCTCAGCCGTCCGTGCAGGCTGATACCCACCACACGCTCACTGCCCGAAAGCAGTTTCCTGATGTTCGGCCGCAGCGCCCAGATCAACAGCAGTTCCGCGATGACGCCGTAGAGCACGTAGATCCACGGGCTGAGCCCCAGCCAGGCGCGCACCGCGAACAGGATGATGGCAAACAAGGCGACGCTCATGGTGGTCACCGAAGCGTAGCCAAGCGTGAAGAACACAAGCGCCCCCAACGGCACAATAATGAAGAAGGCCGGCGTCCACAAGCCCATGGCCCCGCCCACCGAAGGCGCGCCGCCCGCCCCGCCGCGCAGGCGCACGAAGCGCCCGTTGGCATCACGCTCGGCCAGGAAGATCGAATAGTTGTGTCCCAGGATGGCCGCGATGGGAGCCAGGACGTGCAACAGGTCGTTCTGAGGGAAAGCCGCGCGCGCGATCCACACAGCCACCGCGCCTTTCAGGATGTCCATCAGCGCGGTCAACAAACCCGCCCAAAAACCAGCGGCACGCATGGCATTTGTCCCGCCAGTGCGGCCGCTTTCCACCATCCGAATATCCTTGCCCGTCTTCAGCTTGACGATCAACAACCCGAAGGGGATCGAACCGATCACATACGCCAGGGCTGTGATTCCAATTGCAAGCAGAATCTGCATCTCTCCAACTCTCCTTTACTCTCTCCAATGGTCAATAGGAAAAAACACGCTTCACGCGGGAAGGTTACTCGCCCTGGACGATCTCCAGGGCCACCTCTCGAACCAACCCGCCTTCGATCCAAAAGCCGCGAGCCTGCCATTCGCCCCGCGTCCGCGCCCAGACGACCTGCACCGCCTCGTAAGCCGCGCGCGCAATATCGGTCTCTGAGACGGTCTCGGGCCCGGCTGGATGGGAATGGAAAATGCCCAGCAGGTCCAGGCCGTTGTCGTCGATCCATTCGAGCGCGCGCAACTGCTCAATGGGATCCATCACAAACTCGCGCGGGCTTTGGGCCTGATTCCGCACAAATAACACAGCCCACACCTGTGTGTTGCGCCCAGCCAGCAGGCCGCAAGCTTCGAGCGGAGCCTCGGCGTCCACATGCGCGCGCATGGACCACCAGTGTTCAAGGGTCAGTCGCAGCGCGGAGATCATCGCAGGAAGACGGACGCGGCCCACGTCACGGCTAGAATGAGCAACGGTGCAAACGCGGCGCGGCGCAGGGGAATCCCTTCCGTCACGTTGGCAGAGAGGGTGGTAAGCGCGTACAACACGCCAGTCAGGGCCAGCCCGAGTTGCAGCGGCTGGATCGGCCAGTAGTGTAGACCTGCGCCTAATTGCGCACAGACCAGGCCAATGCCCGAAGCCCAGGGAAAATCCCAGCGGTCCGCGCCATCCAGGTGCAGGATGCGCAGCGCAATCAACCCCGCCCCCACGAACAGGATCGGCGCCAGCACAATCAAACGCACGCCAGCCAGGCGCACGAACACGGACAGGATCAAGAACAAGGCATAGGCCAGCGCCGTCAGCCCGGCCCGTGCGACAGCATATTGGGGCGACGAAGGCTCGATGACCACATACTCGGCCAGAAAGACCAGCAGCAACAAGGCTGCGCCGGCCCCAAAGCCAAGCCACCATGCACGTGGGTCCGGAATCAGATTGAGGGTCGAGCCGATTACCAGCGTGGTCAGGGTGGGCAGCAGCCAGTGCTCGAGCGTGGCCCCCCCTCGCAGGCTGGGATGCGGACGCAAAACCCAATCCATCCCGGCCGAGGTCAGCGCGGCGGCAAGAAGGGTCATGCCCAGCCCAAGCGTCAGCGGCACGGCGAAATAGAAGCCGGGCAATTGCAGGCTCATCACGAAATCGGGCGACGGCAGGACGCGCGCCAGCGCAAAGGTCAACAGCACAGCGGCGGTCAATACGCCGACGCGGCTGCCATCGGACGGGGTACGGGTCTGTTCCGACATGTCGAAAACATTTTACCCCAATCCACATCGCAGCCTGGGCGCTTCTGAATAGAATAAAAGCGTCTAAAAAAGCGCGCCAGAAATCCTTTTCACCATGCGGAATCAACCGCTCTCCAATAGAACAGATTTGCGGGTGAAGGCGTCGGTTATGGTAGAATCAAACGGTTATTATGGAAGCCCCCACCCCCGA
>CALLJA010000161.1 GCA_938008865.1 uncultured Anaerolineales bacterium | reverse complement strand
CCCCGCCCTCGACCGAAACCCCAACCCAGGTTCCGACCGTCGAACCTGCTGCCTCGACCATGACCGTGATCC
The DNA here is from genome assembly GCA_938008865.1 of uncultured Anaerolineales bacterium. Taxonomy (GTDB): domain Bacteria; phylum Chloroflexota; class Anaerolineae; order Anaerolineales; family Villigracilaceae; genus JACPVF01. The sequence continues at coordinate 17,622 of CALLJA010000161.1, read as the reverse complement.
TGACCGCCTCGCTGACCGAAGGTGGCTCACCGTTGCCCGTCAATTTCAACGCGCGCGACACCTTTGTCCAGTTTGCAGACGGGAGCGTGCTGGCTTGCGGCACGACCAGCTTCTGCACGTACACCTGGGCTGTCTATCGCAATCAGAAACAGGTGGTCGCGCCGTTCCAGGGGGCGGGCACGTTCAGTTATACGTTCTCGGGCAAGGGCCAATATTCCGTCACGGTGTATGTCTGCCGCACAACCATCTGTGCCGACGACGGGGTGGTGGTTACGGTCAAATAACGGGGGCGGGCGTTTCGTCCCGAACAAAAACGAGGCTCCCATCGCGGGAGCCTCGTTTAACTTTCTTCCTCTAGCCCATCCTGCCTGTGATGTAGGCTTCGGTCAATTCCTGCTTCGGGCGGGTGAATATCTCGGTGGTGGGGGAGAATTCCACCAGCTCGCCCAGCCAGAACAGGCCTGTGTGGTCTGAGACGCGCGCGGCCTGCTGCATATTGTGCGTGACGATGACGATGGTGTACTTTTCCTTCAACTCGGCAATCAACTCTTCCACGCGTAGAGTGGCGATTGGGTCCAGCGCCGAAGTGGACTCGTCCATCAGGATCACCTCGGGCTGGACGGCCACCACACGCGCGATACACAGGCGCTGCTGCTGGCCGAGCGAGAGGCTGAGCGCGTTCTCGTGCAGGATGTTCTTTACTTCGTCCCACAGGGCGGCCTGGGTTAGGCTGCGCTCGATAATCTCGTCCAACTGCTGCTTGGTGAGGTCCGCCCCCATCACGCGCGGGCCGAAGGCCACGTTGTCGTAGATGGATTGCGGAAATGGGTTGGGTTTCTGAAAGACCATGCCCACGCGCTGACGCAGGGTCACGACGTCCAGTTCCGCCCCGTGGATGTCGGTGCCGTCGAGCAGGATCCTGCCCTCCACGCGTGTGCCTGCGATGGTGTCGTTCATGCGGTTGAGGCAGCGCAGGAAAGTGGACTTACCGCAGCCCGAGGGACCGATCAGCGCGGTCACCTTGCGCGGCTCAATCTCCAGGCTGATGTTCGACAGGGCGCGCGATGCGCCGTAGTAGAAATTCAAGGCTTGGACAGAGAAGGCGGAGGCGGTCATGGGTCGGATTCTATCATCATTGCGATATAATCGGCCTGATGAAATTGCTGCCCCGCCTCATTGGACTTACGATTGCGCTGGCCCTGTTTGGTGTTTCCTGTACCTCAATCGATTCGTCCCCTTCCTCCCCGCAAACTGCAACCGCATACATCGAGAACAAAGGTTCCGATACCATCGTCAACCTGGCGCTGGCCTGGGCCGAGCAGTACCAGGCCGACCACGCGGACGTGCGCATCTCGGTGACGGGCGGTGGCTCGGGCACGGGTATCGCGGCCCTCGTCAACGGTACGGTGGACATCGCCAATGCGTCGCGCCAAATCAAGGGTGAGGAACTGGCCGAGGCGGAGGCCAAGGGTATTGAACCCGTCGAGTTCGTCATCGCGCGCGACGCCATCGCCGTCATCGTCAACCCCGAGAACCCTGTCTCTGAGTTGACCCTCCAGCAAATCGCCGATATCTATAGCGGCAAGATCACCAACTGGCAGGAGGTCGGCGGTGAAGACCGTCCCATCGTGCGGCTCTCGCGCGAGACCAACTCGGGCACGCACGTCTATTTCCTCGAAACGGTCCTGCGCTTGGGCGACAAGGAGAATAAGACCCTGTTCTCGATGGACACCCTGTTGCTGCCGTCTTCTGAGGGCATCATCTACGAAGTGCGCCAGAATCCGAACGCCATCGGTTACGATGGCCTGGGATATGTGCCGCATGACCTGAAGATGATCGCCATTGCGAAGGAGCAGGGCGGCGCGTATATCCTGCCCTCAGCCGACACCGTCAATGACGGGACCTATCCCATTGCGCGCGACCTGTATATGTACACGGCGGGCCAGCCGACGGGTGCGGTCAAGGCCTATCTCGACTGGATCCTTTCCCCCGCGGCGCAAGCCATCGTGACCAAACTCGGGTTCGTGCCGATCAAATAATTCCTGTGTGCGCCGCCGTCCACGGCGGCGCAGTGTTGTTTTGAGAAAGAGGCTTATGGAAAAAACCCTTAACTGGCGAGAATTCCTCATCACCCGCCTGGTGCGGGCTTCGGGCTATTCGGCCATCGTCTTTGTTGCCCTTATCTTTTTCTTCCTGCTGCGTGAAGGCCTGCCCACCCTCGGCGAAGTGCCGATCTCCACCTTGCTCAGCCTGCGCTGGTATCCGATCGAAAATTACTTCGGCATCCTGCCGCTCGTCACGGGCTCCATCATGGTCACGCTCGGCGCGACAATGGTGGCCGTCCCGTTTGGGATCGGCACGGCGGTCTACATCTCCGAGATCGCCCCGCGCTGGATGCGTGAGATTCTCAAGCCGCTGGTGGAACTGCTGGGCGGACTGCCCTCCGTGGTGCTTGGATTTCTCGGCATTCTGGTGCTTTCGCCCTTCGTCCGCACCCTGCTGGACCTGCCGACGGGTCTGACCGCCCTGACGGGATCGCTGCTCTTGGGCGGCATCGCCGTCCCGACAGTGGTCTCCATCGCCGAGGACGCGCTCGACTCGGTCCCGCGCTCGTACCGTGAGGGTGCCTGGGCGCTGGGCGCCACCCGCTGGCAGACCATCTGGCGCGTGACGCTGCCCGCCGCCAAATCGGGCGTGCTGACGGCCATCATGCTCGGCGTGGGCCGTGCCATCGGCGAAACCATGACCGTCATGATGGTGACGGGCAATGCGCCCGTGCTGGCCGTCACACCCGGCAGCCTGTTCTCACCCGTCCGCACCATGACCGCCACCATCGCCGCGGAAATGGGCGAGGTAGCCAATGGTAGCATCCATTATCACACGCTGTTCTTCATCGGCATGGTGTTGTTCATTATTTCACTGGCTGTGAACGTGGCCGCCTCGTCGGTCGTCTTCCGCTCGAAACAGCGCGCGGAGAGGGTTCTGTCATGATGCGACGCCTGCGTCTCAACCGCCACCTGACCGAGCGACTCGGCTTCATCTCCCTGACCCTGATGGCCGTGGTCACCGTGGTCCCCATTGTAGCCGTAGTGATCTACATCCTATCCCAGGGCCTGCCCGCCATTTCCTGGGAGTTCCTCGCGGATTTTCCCCGCGATGGCATGCGCGTGGGTGGAATCCTGCCTGCCATCGTCGGCACGTTCTACCTGACCATCGGCACGGCGGTCTTCTCGGTGCCGTTGGGGATCGCCGCCGCGATCTACCTTTCGGAGTATGCGCCAGATAATGCGCTCACCCGCCTGATCCGTATCGCCATCATCAACCTGGCGGGCATCCCCTCGGTGGTGTATGGACTATTTGGCCTGGGCCTGTTCGTGCTGTTTCTGCAATTTGGCACCAGCATCCTGGCGGCCTCGCTGACCCTTTCGATCATGACCCTGCCCGTCATCATCAGCACCGCCGAGGAGGCGCTGCGCGCTGTGCCCCAGCCGTTCCGCACCGTCAGCGTCTCGCTGGGCGGCACGCGCTGGCAGGGCATCCAGCGCATCGTCTTGCCGCAAGCCCTGCCTGGCATCCTGACGGGGGTCATCCTTGGTCTGGAGCGCGCCGCGGGTGAGACCGCGCCAATCCTGTTCACGGGCGCTGCCTTCTTCCTGCCGCGCCTGCCCAACTCGCCCTTTGATGCGACCATGGCCCTGCCGTATCACCTGTTCGTCATCTCCACGCAGGTGCCCGAGATGCCGCCCCAGATCCAATATGGCACGGCGCTGGTGCTGCTGGTCTTCGTGCTGGGCATGAACCTGGTTGCCACCACCATCCGTTCCCGCGCCCGCGCGCGGCGTCAGTGGTAAATCCCATGGCCGACAAGATCATCATCGAAAATCTGTCCCTGACCTACGCCGACGGCGTGGAGTCGCTGCGCAATATCAGCCTGAACGTCCCCGAAAATGCGGTGAGCGTTTTGTTCGGTCCCGCGGGCGGAGGGAAATCCACGCTGCTGCGCTGCCTGAACCGCCTCAACGACCTGACCGAGGTCCGCGCCAGTGTGGGCCGCATTCTGATCGACGGCGAGAACATCCTCGACCCGAAGACGGACGTCATCGCCCTGCGCCGCAAGGTGGGCATGGTCTTTGCCCGTCCCGTGGTGCTGCCGATGAGCATCCGCCAGAACCTGACCTATGGCCTGGAACTGGCGGGCGAGAATCGCAAGTCGCGCCTTGACGAAGCCGTCGAGCGCAGCCTGAAACTGGCCGCCATCTGGGACGAGATCAAAGACCGCCTCGACGACCCCGCCATCGCCCTTTCGGGCGGACAGCAGCAGCGCGTCTGCCTGGCGCGCGTGCTGGCGCTTCAGCCCGAGATCATCCTGCTCGACGAACCCACCAGCGGCCTGGACCCGATCTCCACAGGCAAGGTCGAATCTGCGTTACAGGAGTTGAAAAAGGAATACACGGTCATCCTCGTGCCGCACTCGGTGCAGCAGGCCGCCCGCACCGCCGACTACGCCGCATTCTTCCTGCAAGGGGAGTTGGTCGAATACGGTGAAGGCAAGACTATCTTTACCACACCTCGAGAAAAGCGCACAGAAGATTACGTGACGGGACGTTTTGGATAAAGGACAGCCACCATTGGGTGGCTGTTTGTTTTAACCGACTCTTAACAGAGCCCCAAAATCCTTTATGGTATAGTGTTAACAAATGACAGAAACCGTTCTTGTAGTCGAAGATGAAACCGCCCTGCGTGAAACACTGGCCTATAACTTGAAAAAAGAGGGCTATGAGGTAGAGGCTGTCGGCGATGGACGCCTGGCCTTGGAATCCGCCCGCCGCTCGAGGCCCGACCTGATCGTGCTTGACCTGATGCTGCCAGAACTGGACGGATTCGAGGTTACCCGTATCCTGCGCAGGGAGATGAACACGCCCATCTTGATGCTCACTGCCCGCGATGATGAGATCGACCGCGTGGTCGGCCTGGAGGTCGGCGCGGACGATTATCTCACCAAGCCTTTTTCCATGCGCGAGTTGATGGCGCGCGTCAAGGCGCAGTTGCGTCGCGCCCGTCTGATCGAAGATGAACGGCAAAAGCGCGCGCCTGAGTCTGCCGCGCAGGATGTGTTGACCTTCGGCAACCTTGCCGTCAACCGCACCCGCCGCGAGGTCACTCTTGATGGCAAGCCCCTCCAACTCAAACCGCAGGAATATCAGTTGCTGCTGTTCTTCGCCGAACACCGCGGGCAGATGCTCTCACGCGAGTTTATCCTCGAACGCGTCTGGGGCTGGGACTTCATCGGCGACAGCCGCACCGTGGATGTCCACGTGCGCTGGCTGCGTCAGAAGATCGAAGCCGATGCGGGCAACCCTGTGCGTATTATCACCGTGCGCGGCGGCGGATACCGATTCGAAGGGTGATTCGATAGCAATCGCCAGCCCTTGAGAGTTCCATACGGGCAAAATAAATGCATGAAAACAAAACTGGAACGGTCCATCCTTGGTTTGATCCTGGCTCCGCTCATGCCCCTGGCCTTCCTTCTGGGAGGTTGGTGGCTAGCCTATGTCCTCTTGCCTGAAGCCTGGATTTTCCTGGGCGCGTTGTTTGGCCTGTTGCTTGGTTTGTTGTTGGACTTTCCACTCCTGAAAAAATGGATTAATGATGCAGATATGCTCGGGATTCCATTCTGGGCAGTAGTGTTCGTTTTCTACTCAATCGGTCTCTTCGGATTTTTCATGGGAGTTCCAGTCTTTAATCTGGTATTAGCGTTGCCCGCAGGATTCATCTTGGGCAGCAGGCTGGCATCTCAACATGCAGACGAAATAAAACTGCGCGTAGTCTCCAGACATGTGTCAGAATTTACTACCTTCGTTCTTGCGCTGATTTGCGTGGCTTCCGCCATGATCGCGCTGGCTGATCCCTTTACCGAAGCCAACCTGCAGGGAATGCTGGCCTTGCCCTTCAGCGTGACACGCGGCATGGTCATTGGCCTGATTGCAGTGGGTGGCGTGGTGCTTTTGCTGCTCAACTGGCTCCTGACTTTTGCTTCTGCCCGATTCACCTACAAAATCTTGAAATTCCAAGCATGACCTGGTTATTATTTATCATCGCGATCCTGCTCGTTGTATGCGGCCTCCTGGCCTGGCGTTACCTTGCCCTGCGACGTGACATCCGCGCGATGGCCGAGCAGATTCGCCGCAAGGAAGACCCGACCGAAACGGCCAGCGAACTCGGCGACCTGGCCAGCGCCCTCAGCGCGCGTCTGTCCGCCGTCCAACTTCAACTGTATTCCCTCAACATCGAACACGCTAAACTCTCCGCCATTCTCGACCAGTTGACCGATGGCGTACTCATCGTCGATGCCGACGGCCGCATCCAGTTTTCCAATCCTGCCGCCGAGCGACTCTTTGGCGAAAGCCTGCTGGGGCGCTCGGTGCCCGAGACCCTGCGGCATCATCAACTCATTCAGACCTGGCAACGTAGCCAGCAAAACGGCGAACTGCAAAGCGACTCGGTCGAACTCCCCGCGCGCAAACAATTCCTGCAACTAGTCGTCATCCCAGACCGCTATATGCGCGGCGGCAGCTTGTTGCTCGTGCAAGACCTGACCCGCCTGCGCCGCCTCGAGACCGTGCGGCGCGATTTCATCAGCAATCTCTCGCACGAGTTGCGTACTCCGCTGGCTTCTCTGCGTGCGCTGACCGAGACCTTGCAAGATGGCGCGCTCGAGGACCCGCCTGCTGCGCGTCGTTTCGTCGACCAGATCGCCGTGGAGACGGACGCGCTGACCCAAATGGTGGCCGAACTGCTCGAACTCTCGCGCATCGAGTCGGGCCAGGTGGCCCTGGACCTCAAGCCTGTTCCCGTTTTCGAGTTGCTTGCCTCCGCCGCCGAGCGGATGGGCGTCCAGGCTGAGCGCGCGGGCTTGTCGCTGCGCGTTGAGTGTCCACCCGACCTGCGGAAGGTCCGCGCCGACCGTATGCGGCTGGAGCAAGTGCTGGTCAACCTGATCCATAATGCGGTCAAGTTCACGCGGCCTGGGGGAGAGGTGGTTCTTTTGGCGGAACCAGCTGAAGGGGCGGTCTGTTTTGTCGTGCGGGACACGGGCGTGGGCATCTCGGCTGACGACCTGTCGCGTATCTTCGAGCGCTTTTACAAATCTGACCGCTCGCGTTCGGGCGGCGGCACGGGCCTGGGGCTGTCCATCGCGCGGCATATCGTCGAGGCGCACGGTGGAAAGATTTGGGCCGAGAGCCGCCAGGGGGAAGGGGCGTCCTTTTTCTTTACCATTCCCACAACCTGACAAAATTGTTTACTGATTGATAACTGTTTCTTAAGTCCGCGCGAGCCGTTGCGGTGTAAGATGGGGCGCAAGGAGATTGCCATGTTTCTAGCCGCCCTTATTTTGGCCATGATCGTCGTCGTTGCCGTGGATGCGCGTAATAAACGCCGCCAGTATCTGCGCACGCAAAAGTAGGCCTGGTCGCTACAGGTTAGGCTTGTGGCTTTTTTGTTTACCACTTGTTAACCTCGCCTTGTCCGTCCCTTAAGATTGGTTTGTTATCATGGCGGCAAGGAAAATATGGAAAACAACAAGCAACTTCACATTCTGGTCACCAATGACGATGGCGTGCTGGCGCCCGGGCTGCTGGCCCTGGCGCAGGAAATGCGCAAGATCGGCCAGGTGAGTATTTTGGCCCCCGACCGTAACTGGTCGGGCGGCGGGCACGTCAAGACCCTCGACCGCGCCCTGCGCGTGCGGGAATTCCGCCTGGCCGACGGGTCGCAGGCCTTTGCCAGCGATGGCGCGCCCTCCGATTGCGTGGCGCTGGCGACGTTGGGTTATTTCAAGCAACCGATCGACCTGGTGGTCTCGGGCATCAACGTGGGCGCGAACCTCGGCCACGACGTGACCTACTCGGGTACGGTCACGGCCGCCATGGAGGCGGTCATCATGGGGGTGCCCGGGGTGGCGGTCTCGCTCGAGGTGGCCGATAACCACGTGGGCGAGATCGATTTCATACCCGCAGCGCGTGCGGCGGGCAAAATTGTCCGTCAGGTGGCCGCAAATGGGCTGCCGCAGGAGATCCTGCTGAACGTCAATGTGCCGTGCCTGCCCGAAGACCGTTTACGCGGCATCGTCGTCACGCGCCAGGGGCTGCGAGTCTATCATAGTCGCTTGGACGAGCGGAGCGATCCGCGCAACCGTCCGTATTATTGGATCGGCGGCGATGCGCCGACCGGTGTCCCCGAGCGCGGCACCGACGTGGGCGCGCTATCCGACGGTTTCGTTTCGGTCTCGCCCCTGCAATTGGACCTGACCGCTTACCGCGCCCTGACTGACCTGAACACCTGGGACTGGGACGCCCCCCAGACTGCGCGCTTGTCCCTGCTGGAAATGGCCCAAGTCGAAGTTAGCTAACCTGGATGGTTTCTTCTCCTCCTGGCCTCCCCACGGGGGCCCTGCCTGGCTGGCAGATGTACGACAAAACGCCCCGGAGCTTGTTCCGGGGCGTTTTCTTTGGGTGTGATATTTTTCAGGGCAGGGGGATGTTGAAGGCCTTGACGAGGAAGACAGCCATCTGGTCGCGGGTGACGGTTACGCTCGGGCAAAAATTCCCGCCACCGCAGCCGCTGGTGATGCCCTCCGCGACCAGTTGCTCGATCCACGCGGCGGCCCAATGTGTGGACGGTACATCCACAAAGAGCGCTCCACTGGGGGCAGGCGGGGCGTATCCGCTCCCATGCTTGGCCCGCAGCAGGAAAACGGCCATTTGGTCGCGGGTGATGGCTCGCGTGGGGCAAAAACTGCCGCCGCCGCAGCCGCTGGTGATGCCCTCGGCGGCCAGTTGCTTGATCCACGCGGCGGCCCAGTATGTGATGGGCACATCGTCGAAGCCGCTGTTCGCACCCACGGCGGGTGGCATGTAGGCCGAGCCGTGCAGGGCTTTGAGCAGGAAGACGGCCATTTGGTCGCGCGTGACGGCGGAAGCGGGGCAATAGGTCCGTGGGGAGACGCCGCAGCCGCCGGTGATGCCCGCCGCGGAAAGCGCCTCGATGTGCCGCCAGGCCCAGTGGGTGAGAGGCACGTCGGCGAAGGTGGCTGTTTCGAGGCGGTCCCTGACCGTCAGGGCGAAGGTGTGGGTGACGCTCAACGCGCTATGGTCGGTGCTGCGGATGCATACGCTGTACGCGGATTTGGTCTCGTAATCGAAGACCATCGCGGAGCGCAGCGTATCTCCGCTGATCTGGAAGGCGTCGTCGTCGCTCCCGCCGCAGAAGCCGTACGTAAAGGTGTCGGCGGCGTCGGGATCGCTGGTGCTGAACGCGCCTACCAGGCTGCCGACTGGCAGGTTCTCTTCGATCTCCGTCTTCGAGAGGAGGATGTCGGTGGGGGGATGGTCGATCCCGGTGACGGTGGCGGTGACGGCGGCGGTATTGCTGTCGGCTTGGCCGTCATTGGCCTTGTAGGTGAACTGCTCCACGCCCAGGAAGCCCGGGTTGGGAGTGTAAACGATCTTGCCTTCCGCGACCGAAGCGGTCCCGCCGCTGGGCTGGGTCACGATGGCATAGGTCAGCGGGTCGCCATCCAAGTCCGAGCAATACGGCGTGACCTGGATAGTAGTCCGCTCGCCGGTGGTCAGGCTGAAATCGGAGCAGGTGGGGGCGTTGTTGCCCGCTGCCCGGGCGGGGGGCGTCTGCCCCACCGTGAGGAACGCCAAACACGACAACACAAGGGCAAGGAAGGCTCGTGTTGTGGTCTGGGATATGGATGAACGACGAATGGTCATATCAGGAGCAACGCTGTCGCGATTATAACGTACCCCAGGTCGCAGCCGCTGAGAGCGCCAGGGCTTCCAGCCCGTTCCGATCTGCCGTTTTTGGGGAAACCGCGATAGCGCAACTTTCGTTGCCTGTGCGCTGATGTGCGGGGCATTAACCCAATGTTAACCGCTTCTTCCTCTGCCCTTAAAGGCGGTTTGATACCATCAGGCGCGTAGAAAAAAAGGAGAAAAAAGAAATGACCCGTTTTGTTCGCCCTGTTCTGTTCCTGATGGTGGCTCTGAGCCTGGTGCTGGCCGCCTGTGGCGCTCCCGCCACCACTGCCGCCCCCGAGCCGACCGCCGCTCCCGCCGAGCCGACTGCCGCGCCTGTTGAGCCCACTGCCGCCCCCGCCGAAGACCCGATGTCCATGTACATGCCCGACGCCGTGACGGGTGACATCGTCACCGCCGGTTCGTCCACCGTTTTTCCGCTCTCCGAGCGCATGGCCGAACTCTTCCAACAGGAAGGCTACGCGGGCAACGTGACCGTGGATAGCATCGGCACTGGCGCTGGTTTCGAGCGCTTCTGCAAGACCGGCGAGACGGACATCTCGAACGCCTCGCGCGCCATCAAGGACAGCGAGAAGGAAGCCTGCGCCGCCATTGGCCGTGAGCCTATCGAGTTCCGCGTGGGCACGGACGCCCTGGCTGTCGTGGTCAGCGCGGAGAATGACTTCGTGTCCGACCTGAGCAAGGAACAGCTGGCCCAGATCTTCTCCGGCGAAGTGACCACTTGGGATCAGGTCGATCCTGCCTTCCCTGCTGAGGCCATCGAGGTCTACTCGCCTGGCGCGGACAGCGGCACGTTCGATTACTTCGTCGAGGCCATCCTCGGCCCGCACTTCCCCAATGCGGAAGGCAAGGCCGATAACGCCAAGGGCGAGGAAGCCCTCCTCGGTATGGACGGCGCCCAGTTCTCCGAGGACGACAACGTGCTCGTCCAGGGTGTGGAAGGCAGCCCCTATGCCATCGGTTACTTCGGATATGCCTACTTCTCGGAGAACCAGGGTGCGCTGAAGGCGATCAACGTGGAAGGTGTTGCGCCGAACCAGGAAGATGTCGACAACGGCACCTACCCGCTGGCCCGCCCGCTGTTCATCTACTCCGACGCGAAGATCCTCGCCGAGAAACCCCAGGTGGCTGCGTTCCTCTACTTCTACCTGTCCAACGTCAACGACAACATCCTCGACGTGGGTTACTTCCCTGCCCCCGCCGACGCCCTCCAGGCTTCCATGGACGCCCTGATGGCGGCCCTGGGCCAATAATCGAACCGAGATATGAACGGGCTGGCCCCCAACGGGGTCAGCCCATTTCTGCTGTACAGGCCGGGGAACCGCGCCCGCAGCGGAAAGAGAGTGTGTATGAGAGAACAAGCGCAAGCCCGCGCTGGGACGCAGCTCGACCTCAGAAGGAAAAGACGCCTCGGCGAGAGTCTAATCCAGGGTCTGCTGTTTGTCGCAGGCATCTTGTCCATTTTTACCACGGCCGCCATCGTGTACGAACTCGGCAAGGAAGCTATGTTGTTCTTCGGTAACCCAGACGTGACCTTCGCCAAATTTTTCGGCGCGACCAAGTGGCAGCCGGGCATCGGCCAATACGGCATCTGGGCGCTGGTCTCCGCCACGTTGACGACCAGCCTGATTGCCATCCTGGTTTCGTTGCCACTGGGGCTGGCCTCCGCGCTCTACCTTAGCGAATACGCCTCCCCGAAGGCGCGCGGCATCCTCAAGCCGATCCTAGAGATCCTGGCGGGCATCCCCACCGTGGTGTATGGATACTTTGCCCTGCTGTTCGTCACTCCCATCCTGAAGAATTTCCTGGGCGATAACATCCAGGTCTATAACATGCTTTCTGCGGGGCTGGTGATGGGCATCATGATCCTGCCGTTGATCTCCTCGATGAGCGAAGATGCGCTCAGTGCCGTGCCGCGTTCCCTGCGTGAAGCCGCCTACGCGATGGGCGCAACCAAACTAGAAAGCAGTTTGCAGGTGGTCCTGCCGGCTGCGCTTTCGGGAATTGGCGCAGCCTTGATTTTGGGCATCTCGCGCGCTGTAGGCGAGACGATGATTGTGGCCGTGGCGGCAGGCTCAGGCCCCAATTTCTCGTTCAATCCGCTCGAAGCCGCCGAGACCATGACCGGCCACATTGCGCGCATCAGCGGCGGCGACCTGTCTTATAACTCCATCGACTACACCAGCCTCTTCGCCATTGCGTTGATGCTGTTCCTCGTGACGCTCATGCTGAATCTCGTCAGCCAGTGGGTTGTCAACCGTTTCCGGGAGCGCTACGAATGAACCAGACACAACTCCCCTACCCCCAGGGAGAAGACTTCCACGCCTCTCTGCGGACCCGCTACCGGTCTGCGGCCCTGTGGCATGCCCTGTTCTTGTCGGCTTTATTGATCGCCATTCTCAGCCTGACCGCCCTGCTCTACAACGTGTTGGACGGGGCCTTCGGCTACATCGCTTACGAATACAAGCAGGCTCCCAGCGAGTTCACATCCACACCGATCGACGAATTGACCCGCGAGGAATTGCTGGTTATCTTGCAAGATAACCTGTCTGCGGGGGCGTACAAAAAACTGGACGGCGAGCAGCCCATGCTCGAACGTTCGCAGGCCGACCTGCTGGGGCTGTTCCTCGAGCGGCTGGTGCGCATCGACACCAAACAGACCTGGAGCCTGACCGATTCCCTGCTGCGCGGCGGCGCGATCCGCGCCGAGGCGGCGCAGAAATACCCCGGCGCGGTTGTGGAATTCCGCTCCTGGATCACGCCGCAATTCCTGGTCACGCCCATGTCGTCGCGGGCCGAGTTTGCGGGCGTGCGCACAGCCATCCTGGGATCGTTGTGGCTGGTGGGGATTGCCATCTTGTTCGCCCTGCCGGTCGGCACGGGGGCGGCGGTCTACCTCCAGGAATACGCCCCGCGCAACTGGCTCACGTCCCTGATCCAGACCAACATCAACAACCTGGCGGGCGTTCCGAGCATCGTGTATGGGATGTTGGGGCTGGCGCTCTTTGTGCGCGTCCTGGAACCGCTGACGAGCGGGGCCATGTTCGGCGTGGCCGACTCGAACGGGCGCACTGTTCTGGCTGCTGGGCTGACCATGGGCATCCTGGTCCTGCCGCTGATCATCATTAACGCGCAGGAGGCCATCAAGGCCGTGCCCGATTCCCTGCGCCAGGCGGCGTTTGGCGTGGGAGCCACGCGCTGGCAGACGGTCTGGCACCACGTTTTGCCGAACGCCCTGCCTGGCATCTTGACCGGCAGCATCCTGGCCCTGTCGCGTGCGCTGGGCGAGACCGCGCCACTCATCGTAGTGGGCGCATCCACCTTCATCAGCGTGGACCCGTCCGGGCCGTTCTCGAAGTTCACCGCCCTGCCCATCCAGATCTACCAGTGGACCACCCGCGCCCAGTCCGAATTTCACGCCATCGCGGCGGGAGCCATCATCGTCCTGCTGGCCCTGCTGCTGACGTTGAATGCCTCCGCGATCCTGCTGCGCAACCGTTTCCAACGCAGATGGTAATTATCAACTGGAAGTAAAATATGGAAAATCATTTCGCAATTGAAACCAATAACCTCTCCATTCATTACGGCAGTTTTACGGCTGTACGTGACGTGAGCGTGAAGGTCGAAAGACAGAAGATCACAGCCATCATCGGCCCATCGGGGTGCGGAAAATCCACGCTGTTGCGTGCCTTCAACCGCATGAACGATTTTGTGCCCAATTGTCGCGCCACGGGTGAACTGCTGCTGCAGGGACAGAATCTCTACAGCAGCGATGTCGATCCCGTGGAGGTGCGCCGCAAGATCGGCATGGTCTTCCAGAAGCCCAACCCGTTCCCGAAATCCATTTACGAAAACATCGCCTGGGGTGCGCGCATCAACGGCTACAAGGGCAAGATGGACGACCTGGTGGAACAGTCTCTGCGTAACGCGGCCCTGTGGGACGAGGTGAAGGATAAACTGCACGAAAGCGCCTACGCCCTTTCGGGCGGGCAGCAGCAACGCCTGTGTATCGCGCGTACCATTGCCATCCAGCCTGAGATCATCCTGATGGATGAACCCGCCTCGGCGCTCGATCCGATCTCGACCCTGCGCATCGAGGAATTGATGCAGGAGTTAAAGAAGGACTACACCATTCTGATCGTGACCCATAACATGCAGCAGGCTGCGCGCGCCTCGGACTACACTGCCATGATGATGATCGACGACCGTCGCGCGGGCGGCGTGATCGAGTTCGACGAGACCACCCGCATCTTCACCAACCCGAAGGACAAGCGTACCGAAGATTACGTGACCGGACGATTTGGATAGCGTTATAATACGACATCGGTAACCACAAAAAGAGGTAATTATGCTTCGGAAAACCTTTGAGACTGAATTACAACAGGTGAAGGACGATGTGCTGATGCTCGGCAGCATGGCTGAACAGGCCATCCTGAATGCGGTGGAAGCACTCAAAAAACGTGATATCAAGGCCTCGGAAAAGATCCTCGAAGACGACCGCGCCATCAACCGCAAGCGTTTCGACATCGAGAACCAATTGATGATCTTGATCGCCACCCAGCAGCCCATGGCCCACGACCTGCGCCTGCTGGCTTCCACCATGGAGATCATCTCCGAACTCGAGCGCATGGGCGACTACGCCAAGGGCATCGCCAACATCAACATCCGCATGGGCGACCAGCCCCTGCTCAAGCCGCTGATCGACATCCCGCGCATGGCCCAGAAGGACGTGGACATGCTGCACCGCGCTCTGACCGCCTTCGTCAACGAAGACGTGGAGGCCGCCCGCGCCATCCCACAGGAGGATGACGAGGTGGACGCGCTCTATAATCAGGTCTATCGTGAGTTGATGATGTTCGTCATTCAGGACCCCAAATCCATCGAACGCGCCAACTGGCTCTTATGGGTGGCGCATAACCTCGAGCGCGTGGCTGACCGCGTGACCAACATCTGCGAGCGCACCGTCTTCATCGCCACGGGCGAGATGGCCGAGATCAAGACCACCGACGACGAGTTCTGGAAGAACCAGTCATAACTTGCATTACGCTCCACTATCAAGTGATAAAAGGAGGCGGACCGTACAGTCCGCCTCCTTTTTGTTTACCACACCCGTTCCAGGTTGGGATTCTCGCGCGGCCTGCGGCCCACCTTGGCCATATCCACCCACTCACCGTGGATCTTCACCCGCACCACATCGGCGGTAAAGTCGGTGACGGTGGCGCCGTTGTTGTTGAACAGATACGAGCCGACCGCGTAGATGTCGGCGGGCACACCCAGTTTTTCGAACTTGCGGATCTTCTCTGGCTGGAATCCGCCCGAGACGACG
Source organism: uncultured Anaerolineales bacterium (assembly GCA_938008865.1). Classification (GTDB taxonomy): domain Bacteria; phylum Chloroflexota; class Anaerolineae; order Anaerolineales; family Villigracilaceae; genus JACPVF01. The sequence continues at coordinate 2,472 of CALLJA010000161.1, read as the reverse complement.
ATCTTTACGCTGCGGCAATATTCCTTTGCCGCCTCCTGCCAGGACTTTGGCAGGGTCCAGCGTTCCCAGGCGGAATCCAGCGCCTGGCGCACGTTGAAGACCAGGCGCGGGGTCACGCCCAGGTCCAGGCTGGGTTCACCCAGCGGCGGGACCGAGACATCGCGCAGGCTTCCGCTCGTGTCGAGGCGCACGCCGTAAAGTCTATACTTCTCGGCCTCTTCCTTCTGGCCTGCGTCCATCAACTTGCGATATTCGGTGAACATGGCATCCAGCGTGCGCAATGAGTCGCGGACGCTGTCGTTGTTGAAATCCACCAGCGCGATGCGCGGCACGTTGACAGGCAGGACGCGCGCAAAAGCCATCATGGCCTCGGCCGTATCGCCTAGGAAGGAGGCGATGGCCGCGTGGGCGATGGTCCCGCCGCCCGCGCCGCCCCACCAATCGCCCTGGGCGTCGGTCGAGATGAACGGGCCGATATCCTGGAGGTGGTCCTGGTTGAAGCGCTGGACGGCGATACTGTAGGCGTAGCCGTCGGCGGCCTGCGACTCGTGCAGGTCGAAGCGGGCGGGGAAGAACAGCACGGGCTTTCCACGTGCCGCCACCAGCGTTTCGTAGACGTTGGTGGCCACGCGGCTGGAGCGGGTGAAGATGCCCAGCGTGGGCGTCTCCAGCAGCGCGAAGTCGCGATAACGCCCGCGCACCTTGAGCACAGGCTGGACGTAGAGCGGGTTGCCGTCCGACTCGACCGCACATCCGTCATGCACCGCCCAGACCTCCAACTTGTCGGCGGTATCGACAAAACGCTCGCCGTCGAAATAGCCCGTGCAGTGCTTGAGCATGGCCAACGACTTATCAACGCCCACGATGACGGTCTGCCCGATGCGGCGGGTGAACCACTGCATCTCCACTTCGATGTTGCCCACGGCGATCTCTTCGGGGGAAAGGCCCGCGGGCAGGTTGGGATATCCGCCGCGGTAGGTGTACCCCTCGGCAGCCAGCACGGTCAACATGCGGTTGATGTTCTCGAAATACTTGTCGGAATACCAGCCCTTGCGCATCCGTTCGATGTCGAGTTTGAAAGTTTCGTTGGTAAGACGTTTTCCGTCGAAGATGGACATGGGTTAAGCCTTTGGAAAACCTTCCCACATTTCGATGGGATCGGTTGAGCGGACGATGTGCATGCCTGCCGCGGCGAAGTCGGCGTAGGCCTGGTCGGCGGCGTGGGTGTAATCGGCGCCCGGGACGACCACGGGCGAGGTGCAATCTTCGAGCAGGTAAATCTTCTTTGCCAGCGCGGGATCCACGCCGCGGATGTCTTCCAGCAGGTCGGCCAGGGTCCAGGCCACGCAGTGACTTTTGGCCTGTCCCGCCACGATCAGCGCGTCCACGTCCTGGAGCGCGTCGATGTACTTCGGGTTGCGCTGTTCGAGCGTCTCACCCATGGGCCCTGTCTGCACCTCGGGGCCGATGGCGGAGTAGTTCTCTGTGAAGGGATGGTCGCCCTTGACCTCGAACTGGGTCTGCGCGGTGCGGGCGATGGAATGGAAGAAGAGCGCCTCCTCCACCGACGAGACCAGCGCATGGCCCACGCCGCCCAGCATGGCGTGATACGGCCAGACCGTCAGCGCATACTTGCCACTCGTTTCCAATTGCGTCACGTAGTGCAGCAACATTTCCTGTCCATACTCGGGCGAGACTCCCAGCGGGCCCGCCAGCGCGGGGTTGAACTTCCACTGGCCCGAGCGCACATCCTTGACCGTGATCTGCGAGTAGGGGGCGGGGTGTTTCCCGTCGGCATCCACGAGGAAGATAGCATGGAATATCTGGATCGACATGTGCGTATCGAGCGTGGCTGTCACCTGGCTGATGACGCCCAGGTTGCGATAGATAAACTGGCACAAGCGCACGGTATCATCCACAGCGGCGCGTCCGCTGCGGCCCGCCACGAACAACTCGAAGTCGGGCAGGCAGAAGGTGTTCTGGGTATCCACCAGCAGCAGCCAGATGCGACGCTGGTCGGCAGCTACGGGCTGAAGTCCGTGCTGCCTGGCCCAGTCCACGGCCTGCTGGGCGCGCTGTTCATACGGGACGCGCCAAACCTGCTCGGCGCGGTTGGGGTCGAAGAAATCGGGTAAGGGGAGTTGACTCATTTTTATCCTTTAGTGTATTTTTTACACTAAATAAAACCAGAAATGAAAGCGGATTTTTTCCGCTTGTGAACTGATTGTACCCGCCTCGGATGGATTGTCAAGGAAAAAAATCAGGGCAGACCTTCCGTCTGCCCTGTCAGCGCACGCGCCGTTTCCATTCTTCTTTGAGCTGCAACTCCTTGGGGCTGGCTCCCGAGTCGAGCGCCATGAAGTCGGTCATCAGGCGGTTGAATTTGATCTGGTCTTCGATCATCGGGAAATGGCCGATGTTTTCGAGCAAGATCTGGTGGGTGAGTGAGTAGGGGTTCTGGCTGTCGTCCAC
>CALLJA010000160.1 GCA_938008865.1 uncultured Anaerolineales bacterium | reverse complement strand
TCCCGGCCGTGGTGCTGGGCGTGACCACGGGCGGCGGCGCGCACACCAAACACGAATTCATCCAGACCGAGCCGATCGAACAGGGCATGAATCAACTGGTATGTTTTGTCAGCAAAGCGTGGGGATGAGACAGTCACGGATGGCACGAAGCGCTTTTATGACCTTTCGGGATAAACATCAAACGGGTCCCCCGTAATTAATTTTCAAACACAAAGGACACGATGGTCGCAAAGGAAAAAATGCGAGCAATCAAGGCTTTTTACCTCTTTGTATATTTTGTGCCCTTTGTGGTGAGGCTCTTTCCCGTTAAAAACAGCAGAGCCCATCAAACAAAAGGAGGTCGCCATCAGGCGGCCTCTTTCTCTTTTCCTACTCCCCATGTCTCTCGCATCTTTCAGCTACGAATCCCCGCGCAGCTTTTCGCGTTCCTGGTCCCATAATTTTGTAAATCGTTCAAACACATCCGCTATGACCTCCAGTTCGCTTTCCGAATAGCTGGAGATCAATTCGTCCTGCGCGGCCCTGGCCGACTCAAACCAGGATGCGGCTTTTTCGGCGGCCAATTCCGCAGGCGTGACCAGCGTCCCGCGGCGGTCATCGGGGTTGGGCCGCCGCTCGATCAGGCCCGCTTGTTCGAGCCGATCCAGCATGGCGGTCGTCGCGCCGGAGGTGAGTCCCGTGTGGCGGGCCAGTTCGGAGGGGGTGGCCAATCCCTTGGCGAAGAGAAGCCTCAGGCATTCCATGTCGGTGGGATTGAGTCCCGCCCATTCGCTCATGGCGTTTCGGAAGAGCGTCAAATGGACGCCGTACTCCCGCACCGCCATCAGGGCTCGTTTCTTCAGGTCTGTTTTCGTCGGTGTGGTCATGTGAATACCCTTGACATTATCTTTATTATAAAGTATCTTTATTATATAACTAAATTGGTTTTGACGCAAGCCGTTGAAACGACCTGACGTAGACAAGGAGATGACCATGAGCCCCAAGAAGGAAACCACGAAGTCCGCGGGATTTACCGATGAAGAAAAAGCCGCGATGAAGGAGCGCGCCAAAGAGTTGAAGGCGGAAGAACGCGCCAGCAAAGACAGGGCGGTTGGGGAAAGCGCCGTGCTGGCAGCCATCGCAAAAATGAAAGAACCCGACCGTTCGATGGCGAAACGCATCCATGAGCTCGTCACGGCTGCCGCGCCGTCCCTCATGCCGAAGACCTGGTACGGAATGCCCGCCTACGCCAACCAGGAGGGCAAGGTCATCTGCTTCTTTCAGGACGCGGGCAAGTTCAACGTGAGGTACGCGACCTTCGGCTTCCAGCCCGATGCAAAACTCGACGACGGCAACATGTGGGCTGCCTCTTTCGCGCTCGTAAAATTGACCGCCGCCGAAGAGGCCCAAATCAGCAAACTGGTGAAGAAAGCAGCGGGGTAAGGCAACCTGACGGGCACATAATAAAGAGGAGGTCGCCGACTGGCGACCTCTTTCTTCTATCTTCCCACTCCCCTACTTCCCGTATCGTTTGCGAATCTCGGGCAGGAAATACTCATCGAAGAACGCGTCGGCATCGTAATCGGGCTTCCAGCCCCACTCGGCGCAGGCCAGCGAGTCGTCCACGTCCTCGGGCCACGAGTCGACGATGCCCTGTCGGCGCGGATTGGGCGCGAAGGTGATGTCCGCGCCGGGGAAGGCCTTCACAGCGCGGTCGCGGAACTCGCCCGCGGTCAGCGCGAAGGCGGCGATGTTGTAGACGGTATGCGAGAGTTTCTCGCGCGGGGTCTCGGTTAACACCATCAGCGACTTGATCGCGTCGGGCATGGCCATGAATGAAATCTTGGTATCCTCGCGCACGAAGCAGGCGTAGGGTTTGCCCTGGGCGGCGGCGTGCAGCATCTCGGGGCCGTAGTCGCTGGTCCCACCGCTGGGCAGGGTAAAGGCGGAGATCAGGCCCGGGAAACGGATGGCGCGAAAGTCCAACATGCGGGGCGGGTTGTCATCCAGGTGTTTTTGACCGAAGTAACGGCTGTAATACATCCCCAGTTTTTCGCAATAGAGTTTGTTGCATCCATACATCGTGTGCGGCGCGTTGTGCTCGTCCTCCTTCACACGGCCCGCCGCGGTCTTGGTGGCCAGGTCGCTCATGCCATAAGCGGCGATGGAACTCGGGAACAGGAACTTGATTTCCTTCTTGTATTTCTCCGAGCGGTAGGCCGCCAGCATCAGCAGCTGCATCGTGCCCTCCACGTTGATGCGGTGCGCCTCCTCGGTGGCCACCTCGGCCTTCGACGAGAGCGAGGCAGCCAGATGGAAGATCACGTCGAAATCGTAGTCGTAAAAGGTCTTCACCTTGTAGACCAAATCCCCCTGCACGTGTTCCGACGCCATCTTGCGGATCGAGTCGGGCAGGGGCGCCAGGTCCGAGGTCACGATGCGGAAGCCGCCTCGTTCCGCCAGGTTTTGCACCAGCGCCTGCCCGATCTCGCCGCACGCGCCAGTGATCAGCACGAGTTTTTCACTCATTGTGCCTCCTTCAGTCTGCTGGAATGACAAGCCACTTTATTGTACAATACCTTGCCATTGCGCCTGCCCGCAAATTGTCATCAAACCCGCATGATTTTTACACGAAATTTCCTGCCCCTCCTGCTCCTTTGCGGACTCGTCTCCGCCTGTTCGGTATTGGACGCGCCCATCGTGGAAGTCCCAGCGCCAACGGCCACAGGCACCCCCGTCCAAACCCCGACCCGCGTCTGGTTCCCACCCTCGCCCACCTCCCCGCCCCAGGCCTTTTCGACCTTCACACCCACCCCCGAGATGCGCCCCGGCTTGGACGATGTAAGCGTGCGCGACTCGTTCAACGACGCCGCCCTGTGGGACACGGCCTCGTCCGACCAGGGCTCGGCTAGCGTGGAAGATGCCCGCCTGTCGCTGGCCGCCGCCTCGCAGATGTACATCTTCAGCCTGCGCCGCTACCTCGACGTGGGCAGTTTCTACGCCGAAATCACCGCCCGTCCCAGCCTGTGCCGCAGCGATGATTCCTACGGGATTCTGGTGCGTGCCAACGCGGTGGCATATTATCGCTTTTCGCTAACCTGCAACGGCATGGTCGGCGCAGAACGGGTGCGCTTCAACAACCGCCAGGTCTTGCAGGAACTCATTCCCAGCGGAGACGCACCCATCGGCGCACCGGGTGAAGTGCGCATCGGCGTGTGGGCCGTCGGCACGGAACTGCGCCTGTTCCTGAATGGCCGCTTCCAATTCGCGGTCAGCGATGCCAGTTACGGCAGCGGCACGCTGGGCGTGTTCGCCAGTTCGGCGGGCGACACGCCCGTCACGGTCAACTTCAGCGAGTTGACCGTCCAGGATGTGACGTACAGCCTACCCACGCGCACGCCGCTCCCGTAATGGTAAAAAAGTAATGGCTGCCTGCGCGCACCATCTGTGGGATTTATAATCAAGACAATGTCCAAGAACAACCCCTCTTCCGACGCAGAAGATTATCTCTCGCACCTGCACTGGCACAGCCGCGGCGGTCACGGCAATTCGGTCCGATACGAGCCGAAGTGGAGATACAGGCAGGTCCGCAGACTTTGGAACATGTCGCCGCTGGAGCGTTTCCTTTATATCGCGGGCTTTTTCATCGGGGTCGGCGCCCTGCTCTACTACGCCATCGTCGTCCGCTCGGGACTGGCGATCTTCGTCAGCGCCGTCGTGGGGATGATGGTTGTCATCATGGTCTTCGCCGTGCGCGACCTCAAGCGCTCCGACGCCAGGCGGGAAGAACACGATGAAGAGTAACCCGCGCCCCCTGCGCGCGGCGGACTATGCCCTGGCGGCGCTGGCCGCCTTGTTGCTCACGCTGGCGCTCGACGCGCTGACCAACAGCATCGACGTGACCAAATTCCAGTGGGATTTCCACTACTACATCGCCCTCGCGCAAGACGGCCTGGCAACCCGTCCGCTGGTCAGCCCGTTCGTGTACCGCTACGCCACGCCCCTGCTGGTCCACGCGCTGACGGGGCTGGGCCTGTCCATCGAGGGCGGCTTCCGCCTGATCGCCTACCTCGGCGCATTGCTGCAACTGACGGGGGTCTTCGCCTTCACGGGCTGGCTGTCTCGCTCGCGCAAGGCCGCCTGGATCACGATGCTGGTCACGGGCTTCTCGCTCTTCCAGGTCAAGTTCCTGCTGTTTGATGTCTTCCGCCCCGACCACCTGGCCTACGCCTTCATCCTGCTGGCCGCCTGGCTGGCCTTCGAGCGCAGGTTCGCGCCGCTGCTGGTTGTCACGCTGATTGCCTCGCAGTTCCGCGAGTTCACGATCCTGCCGCTGATCGCCTACCTGGCCTCCTTTGCCTGGCTGGACAGCGACCGCCGCAGGTTCTATCTTGAAGCGGGCCTCTCCATCCTCGGCCTGGCCCTGGCCCTCGGCCTGCCGCGCCTGCTCCTGCCCGCCGCCCAGGATTTCCAGTTCGTCAACCTCACCCCCGACGGCCTGCTGCGCGGCCTGCTGGCCCCGTTCATCCCGTTGCGCGACCTGAACTTCCTTTACACGGTCTTTGGCTACCTGCTGCCGCTATTCATGATCGCTTCGCCGCAACGCATCCATTACGCCTATAAATCTCTCAAGCGCGAGGTCATGCGCTTCGTGCTGGTCTACACGGCGCTGGTGCTATTGCTCAGTTTCTTCGGCGGCACCGACTTCCCGCGCTTTGCCACCTTCCTGTTCCTGCCGCAGATCATCCTGGTGGGCAAACTGTTCGAGCACACGCATCACGGCCTGCTGGGCGTGATGCTGGCCGCCGTGGTGGTCTTCAACCTGTTGTGGCTGCCCATCCCGCTCGACGACATGAGCACCTACCGCGACTTCTACGGCGGATACCACACCCAGGTCACCTACGTCACCATCTGGCGCATCGCCGAACTGGCTGGCTTCATCACCCTGGGCTGGCTGGTGCGAAAGCGACTGCCGCTCCCACCCGCCGAGGATTGACCCCGCCCATGCTGACCCCTGCCGACCTGTTGCGCCTGCCCTACACCCCCGACCTGACGGAAGGCGGCATCGCCCACACCGTGCGCTCGCTGCCACACCTGCCGCAGACGGAGGGGCCGCTCTTCGATCTTCTGCGCCGACGGGTGGCGGGCGCGGCCGTGGAACTGGCCTTCCGCCGCTACCTCAGCGAGCAGGACATCCCATACGACGTGCGCGGCGCGCTTCCGTTCACCGAACCCGACCGCTACGACGTGGTGCTCGGCGGCCGCCGCTGCGACCTGCACTCCTTCCTCATCAAAGACCGCGCCCAGATCGCGGACATGCGCAAGTCGCCCGATCAACTGCTGCGCGCGCCCGCGCTGGTGTCGTCCGATTATCACGCGGCGGAGGGCTTCAGCGACCATGACCTGTACCTGTTCGCCTTCCTGGCGGGCCTGACTGCCTCCTCGCTCGAAGAGTTGAAGAAGGCGCAGGAGGCGGGCCAGCCTACATACTTTCTGCACGTTCTACCCGAGGCGTGGGCCAGGCCGCAGGCGTGGACTCCGCTCGGGCCGCTGACGTTGAAGTCCGAATCAGACGAGGCGCTGACCGTCGAGTTGACAGGCCAGGCCGAGGGGCGGGAGTTCTTGTC
>CALLJA010000159.1 GCA_938008865.1 uncultured Anaerolineales bacterium | reverse complement strand
ATGGCGATGGGCTGCGCCTGGGAGAAGAACCAGGCCGGGCAGACCAGCAGCGGCTCGCGCTCGGTGAGGTAACGCACCATCTCGAACAGGGCGCTGCCCGAGCCGACGATCATGCCCGCGCGGAACTCGGTGACGGGGACGCCGCCCTGGCGCAGGAGGTAGCCCGTCTCGTGGCGGGAACGCAGGTACGGAGAGAGGTTCCCCGCGGGGTCGACCAACTCGCCGAGATAGAGGATGCGTTTGACTCCCGCCTCGTCGGCGGCTTCAGCAAAGACGCGGGCCACATCCAGGTCGCGATGAGCTGCATTCCTGCCGCCCTGCCGCCCGTGGATGAGGTAGTAGGCGGCGTCGACTCCCTGCATGGCCTCGACCGCGCGTTCGTGCTGACTCATGTCGCAGGCGAAGACTTCCACGCGTTTGGCCCACGGGAAGTCGCGGATGCGCTCGGGGTCGCGCACGATGCAGCGCACGCGGTAGCCCGCGTCGAGCAGTTTCGGGACGAGACGTCCGCCCACGTAGCCCGTGACGCCGGTGACGAGGATCAGTTTGGAGGAGTTCATGTTTTTTGCCGCGCTTGAAGGATTTTATGACGGGAAGAATTGTATCGTACCCGTGGATTATATGCTATGATACGCGCCAATGAAGCAGGCATCCTCCCTGGTGCAGGAACAACTGATCGCCCGCACGCCGCTGGTCTGGTTTGCGCTGGCCTTTGCGGGCGGCATCGGGCTGGCCCTGTGGCTGACACTCCCCGCCTACGCCTGGATGCTGTGCGCGGCGGCGGTGACCTTGCTCCTGCTGCTGACGCGGCGATTCGCGCCGACGGTCCAGGCCGGGCTGTTGGCCGTCTCGCTGCTGGGACTTTTCCTCGGCGCGGCGCGCTATCAGTTCAGCCAGCATGAGGTCACGCCCTTCGACGTGGCCTTCTTCAACGACCGCGAATACGACCTGCTGGTGACGGGCTGGGTGGCCGAGATGCCCGACCGCCGCGACACATACACCAACCTGCGCATCGAGGTCGAGGCGGTGGATTCGGGCACGGGCGACCTGCCCGTCCGCGGGACCATCCTGGTCCGCGTGGGCGAGAATGAGACCTACCACTACGGCGAACGCCTGCGCCTGCGCGGCCAGCTCAAGACTCCGCCCGAGGACGAGGAATTCTCCTACCGCGACTATCTCGCGCGCGACGGCATCTACTCGTACATGAGCCAGGCCGAGGCCACCATCCTGCCGGGCGAAGGCGGCAGTTTCTTCTATAAAACAACGTACGGCCTCAAGGAGCGCCTGCTGGGACTGGTCTACCGCCTGTTCCCCGACCCCGAGGCCTCGCTGCTGGCGGGCATCCTGCTCGGCGTGGACACGGGCCTGACGCGCGAGCTGCAAAACGCCTTCAAGAACACGGGCACCGCGCACATCATCGCCATCTCGGGCTTCAACATCTCGATCATCGCGGGTATCTTCGTCAGCCTGTTCAGCCGCGTGTTCGGCAAACGTCTGGGCGCGGTCTTTGCCGTTCTTGCCATCGCCTTCTACACCCTGCTCGTCGGCGCGGACTCGGCCGTGGTGCGCGCCGCCATCATGGGCATCCTGGGCCTGGTCGGCCGCCAATTCGGGCGGCGCAACCTGGGCCTCAACATGCTAGCCTTTGCGGCCCTGCTCATGATGATCTGGAATCCGCTGGTCGTGGGCGACGTCGGCTTCCAACTCTCGATCCTGGCCACCCTCGGGCTGATTCTGTACGCCGAACCGCTCTCCAACCTCGCACGGACCATCTTCCTCAAACTGCGCGTGCCCGCCACCACCATCGAGCAGATCCTGCCGCCCATCTCCGATTTTGTCCTGCTGACCCTTGCCGCGCAGATCACCACCCTTCCGATCATGGCCTATCACTTCAAACGCATCTCGCTCGTCTCACTGATTGCCAACCCCTTCGTCCTGCCGCCCCAGCCTGCGGTGATGATCCTGGGCGGCGTAGCCGTGCTGCTGGCGCTGGCCTGGTTCCCACTCGGTCAGGTTGCCGCCTGGATGGCCTGGCCCTTCGTGGAATATACCATCCGCGCGGTGGAATTCTTCGACCGCTTCCCACACGGGACGCTCTACTTAGGGGATTCCTCGCCCTGGTGGGTGGCTGCCTTATATGCCGTCCTCTTCGGCCTGACCTTCAACTGGTCCCGTTTAAAGGACGCCTTCTCGGCCCTGGGCGAGCGCGTGCGGACCCTGTCCATCGCGGGGGTGTTGACCGCCCTGCTGGCGCTGACCCTGCTGGTCTGGCGCTCCACGGCCACCCTGCCCGACGGAAAATTACATATCACCTTCCTGAGCGTCGGCTCGGCAGACGCGGTGCTGATCCAGACCCCTGACGGACGCTCGGTACTGGTCAACGGCGGGCCAAGCGCCTCCACCCTCTCCGACGAGCTGGGCCGCCGCCTGCCCATCTTCCACCGCCGCCTGGATTGGCTGATCGTGGCCTCCACGGCCGAGAATCAGATGGCTGCCCTGCCGCGTGTGCTCGAACGCTATCCACCGCAGAGCGTGCTGTGGAGCGGATATGTCCAGGGCTCCTACTCCGCCGAGCAGGTGGACAAATACCTGGCCGCCGAGAACATCCCCACCGTGTACGCGGAAGCGGGTCAGCGCCTGGAGTTGGGAGACGGCGCCTTTATCGAGGTCCAGTCCGTTGGTCCGCGCGGGAGCGTGCTGCTGGTCCAGTGGAAGGATTTCCGCGCGCTGCTGCCGGTCGGCATGAGCGCCGACACGCTGGAGTCGCTCGAATACGGCAACGCCATTGGTCCCGTGGACGTGCTGCTGCTGGCCGACTCGGGCTTCTTCGCCACCACCAACGTGGACTGGGTGCAGAACCTCAATCCGCAATTGATCGTGCTCAGCGTGGCGGCCGGCGACCCCGACGGCCTGCCCAGCCCCGAGGCGCTCGATGCGGCAGGCGGCTACAACCTGCTGCGCACCGACCGCAGCGGCTGGATCCAGGTAACGACCGACGGTTCCAGCATGCAGGTCGAAGCCGAGCGCGAAGCGGCGCAACAGTAACCGCCGCAGGACGGCCCACATCGGAAGATGGGGCCGTTTTTGTTTCCACACCTCTTGACAGGGATGCTATACTGATAAAAACTCATTCCTCTTCATCGGGAGCAGATCATGGCAATTGATGTCTTCATGAGCGTCGGCCGCACGTCCACACCACAACAGGAGGCTTTTGTCGCCGCCATCGAGCAGCACCTGCGCGACAACGGCCTGAACCCCAGGTCGGTGGGCCGCACCGATTTCTCCTCGCTCCAGCCGCTGAAGTTCATCGAGCAGTTGATGGGCCAGTGCTCGGGCACCGTCATCATCGCCTTCGAGCGCGTCCACATCACAGACGGGGTGGATAAGCGCGGCAGCAGCAGCCAGAAACAGATTGCCCACCAGAACGTAGCCACGGTCTGGAACCAGATCGAAGCCGCCATCGCCTACATCCTCGGGCACCCCCTGATGGTGGTCATCGAGAAGGGCCTGCGCAGCGAAGGCCTGCTCGAAACGGGCTACGACTGGTACGTGCAGTGGGTGGACATGGACGCCTCGGAACTGCGCACGCGCGAATTCGCCGGCGTCTTCAGCGATTGGAA
>CALLJA010000158.1 GCA_938008865.1 uncultured Anaerolineales bacterium | reverse complement strand
CTGACGCCCGCCGTCTGGGTGTGAAAGCGCAGCAGCCACGAGCGCGGATTCTTGGCCTTGAAGGTTTCGCGCATCTCACGCGCCCAGATGCGGCGGGCGGCGCGGTATTTGGCGACCTCCTCGAAGAAGTCGTTGTGGGCGTTGAAGAAGAAGGACAGGCGCGGCGCGAACTCGTCCACGTCCATGCCGCGGGCGATGCCCCAGCGCACGTATTCGAGGCCATCGCCGAGGGTGAAGGCCAGCTCCTGGGCGGCGGTGGATCCCGCCTCGCGGATGTGGTATCCGCTGATCGAGATGGTATTCCACTGCGGGACCTTCTGCGCGCCGAATTCCATCGTATCCACCACCAGCCGCATGGACGGCTCGGGCGGGAAGATGAATTCCTTCTGCGCGATGAATTCCTTCAGGATGTCGTTTTGGATGGTTCCGCGCAACTGGTCGGGGCGCACGCCCTGGTTCTCGGCGGCGGCGATGTACATGGCCCAGATGATGGCCGCGGGCGAGTTGATGGTCATGCTGGTGGAGACCTTATCGAGCGGGATACCGTCGAACAGGATCTCCATATCTTTGAGCGACGAGACCGCCACGCCACATTTACCGAATTCCCCCAACGCCTCGGGCTGGTCGGTGTCGTAGCCCATCAACGTGGCCAGGTCGAAGGCCACGCTCAGGCCGGTTTGTCCCTGATCCAGTAAATACTTGAAGCGGGCGTTGGTCTCTTCTGCGGTGCCGAATCCCGCAAACATGCGCATCGTCCACAGTTTGGAGCGGTGCAGGGTGGGATGCACGCCGCGCGTGTACGGATACTCGCCCGGGTGGCCGAGGTCGGCAGCATAGTCCAGGTCGGCCACATCCAGCGGGGTGTAGAGACGGTTGATCGGTTCGGACGAGGTGGTGATGAATTGTCCCTGACGTTCGGGCAGGGCGGCCCGCGCCTTTTGCAGGCTTGTCTCCTCCCAGTGTTCGAGCGAATCCTTCAGTTCGTTCAATTTGTTTTGATCGTACATGCTCATCTCCTTTGGCGAGATGGGCAAATTATACTTGACCCGCTGCGCGGAAGTCTGCTTCATCGGCGCTGCGCCTCGCAGCGGCACCCCCATTCTGGTATACTGCCCGCATTGAAGATGGAGAGAAGTCATGCCTCGTTTTGAAATTGACGTAGACCCTGTGGACCATATCACCGCCGATGCCATCGGCCAGCCTGGCCAGCGCGTCTTCTATTTGCACGCCTGGCAGGGCCAGAACGCCGCGACTGTCATCATCGAGAAGGCGCAGTTGCAATCCCTGTCGGTCGGCATCGAACAATTCCTGGTGCAGGTCATGGAAGAGAACGAGGATCTGGATGAGGCCAGCGGCGATTATATCGAGGACCAGATGCACATCCATCCGCCGCTCGAGCCGCTCTTCCGCGTGGGTGAGATCGGCCTGGGCTACGAGAAGAGCCGCGACCTGGTGGTGTTGTTCGTCAAGGAACTCCTGCCCGAAGACATGGAAGCTGACTCTGCGGCCGTAGTCCGCTTTTGGGCCACGCGCGCGCAGATGCGCCGCCTGGCGCGCTGGGGTGTGGAGGTCGCCAACCGTGGGCGTCCGATCTGCGCGCAATGCGGCCAGCCGATGGAGCCCGAGGGTCACTTCTGCCCGAAGAAGAACGGTCACAGACATTAGCCTGGTCCGAACGGACCCCGCTTGTATTCGCCCCGCCGGGCCGAAATCTGGCGGGGTCTTATTTTGGTACAATCAACCCGCCATGCGCCTGACCCTTCGTACCTTCGCCCTGTTGGGCGTCCTCTTATTGAGCGTGTCTCTTTTCCTGCCTGCCCTGTATCATGGCGATTATCCGCACGCCGCCGGGCCCGCCTTCGACAAAAACGCCAGCCGCCAGTACCTGCGAGAATTCGAGCGTACGCGGCCCGAAGTGGTCCTGCTGGGCGACTCGATGCTCACCAAAGGCGTTGACTTTGCCACCTTCCAGGAGCGCACAGGCAGGCCGACCTACAAGGTGGACATCCCAGGCTCCTCGTCCGTGCTGTGGTACATCGTGGTCAAATCGGACGTGGTCGAGGCCGATCCCGCGCCGCGGACCCTGGTGATCCTCTTCCGCGACGGCATCCTGACTGCCCCCACTTTCCGCACCACAGGCCCCTACTTCGATCTGATCGACAAGTTCGCCAGCCCCGACGACACCCTGGCCCTGCAGCGGGCCTACCTGGTGCAGTTGACGCCCCTGCAGGCCGCACTGGAGCGCTACTTCCCACCCTACACGTATCGCGGCGACCTGCTCGCCAAACTGGATGGCGGCCTGCGCCATGTTGCGCCGCGTTGGATCGGCTGCGACCGCGGTTGCGCCGACTATGCTATGTCGCTTGTGCTGGGCGATATGCGCCCCGAGGTGGTCAATGCCTCCATCCGCGGCGCAGAAGCGGTCCTCTACACGCCCGAACAACTGGATTTCCAGGTCCAGGTGGATACGTCCTTCCTGCCCGAGATCATCCGCCTGACGCAAAAACGCGGTATCCAGTTGATCTTTGTGCGCGCGCCGACCCTGCTCTTCGACGACCCCGCCGACGAACCGCCCGCGCTGAAACAATATCTCGCGGACCTGGAAAGTTACCTGGCCGTGCGCGGCATCCCTCTGATCGATCTCTCGCAGCCGCAGGGGATCGGCCCCGCTCAGTTCAGCGACCCGCATCACCTGACGCCCGAGGGCAAGGCCATTTTTACGCCCATCTTCTCCGATGCGGTCGGGGAATATCTAAAGTAA
>CALLJA010000157.1 GCA_938008865.1 uncultured Anaerolineales bacterium | reverse complement strand
GGACCACCGCGCCCAACGCCAATAACTTGTGGATATTGAACAGCAGCCCGTTATAAGGCCTGCCCATCAGGCTTAGCCACAGGCCAAAGCCCAGGGTCAGAGCCAGGAGAATCACAGGGGTGAGAAGTTTCGAGAAATCCATATGCACACCTTTGGTAATCCTGATGATAGACCCAAGGTCCCAAAACCACTATGATTTCCGCCGCACGAATTGTGTCTTTTCATGCAAATGGAGTATGATTACGGCATGGCCTCCGAACCCATCAGCATCTCTGTGACCGTGCTCTCGCAGATGTTCCTGTACCTTTCTTCCTTGAAGGTGGATGTGGACGCCTTCCTGCGTTTGCTAGGCGTGGACCCGCAGTCGGTCCAGTCGCCCGACGCGCGCATCCCCGTGGACACCTATCTGCGCATCCAGGACGAGGCAGCGGAATACGTCCGCGACCCGTATTTCGGCCTGCACATGGGCGAATTTGCCGAGGCGGGCAGCTGGTCCATTCTGGGCTATGTGATGATGAACTGCAAGAACCTGGGCGAGGCCTTCGAGAAATCGGGCAAGTATTCGCGCATCATCGGCAACATGATCGAGGCCAAAGCCGACGTACGCTTCAACAAGATCCGCGTGACGGTCTTCACCCCGCCGCACGCGCCGAAGATGTCGCGGCACTGCTACGAGTCCACCCTGTCGAGCAGCGTGCGCATGATGCGCGTGCTGACAGGCGTCCACTTGTGCCCGCTGGAAGTGACTTTCGCCTACCCCCAGCCTGAATCGACCGCCGAGTACCAGCGCGTCTTCGGCTGCCCTGTCAAATTCGGCCAGAAGGAAAACACGATGACGTTGGACTGGGGCATCGTCAACACCCCCGTGCGGCTGGCCAACCCCGACCTTTTGGCGCACTTCGAGCAATATGCCCAGAACTTGCTGGATGAAATGCAACGGCGCGACGAGCACACCCGCGCTGTGACGCGCATCATCCTCTCGCGGCTGGATGACGAGTCGCTGTCCATCGAGAAGGTGGCGCGCGAGATGGCGGTCAGTGTGCGCACCCTGCAAAACCGACTCGACGCCGAAGGCGTGGCCTTCAGCGACCTGCTGCGCGAGGTCCGTCAGCGGCTGGCGCAGAAGTACCTGCGCGAGAATTACACCGTCGAGCAGATCACCTACCTGTTGGGCTTCTCCGAGCCGAGCGTCTTCCGCAAGGCTTTCAAGAAATGGTCGGGCGTCACACCCCGCGAATATCGCGAGGGTTTGTACGCGGGCAGTCCGCAGGCCTGACTCTGCGGCATCTACCCGTGATTTCCATCCTCAGAGACACATAAAAGCAATGACCTTCGGCGTCTGTGTGTATGACGCTTTACACTGGC